>JBEKJA010000074.1:0-9846 GCA_050011475.1 Syntrophales bacterium | reverse complement strand
AGGAGAATAATCTTGACCCTGACCTGACCGTTATGCAGAATCTCGAGATATTTGCCGGTTATTTCAATATCCCGCAGACGATTGCCAGGCAGAGGGCCGAGGAATACCTCAGGTTTATGGTTCTGGAACATCGGAGAGACGCCCGCGGCAATGAGCTTTCCGGTGGTATGATGCGTCGTTTAGTCCTGGCACGCGCATTAATGAATGAGCCTGAGCTGTTGATACTCGATGAACCGACGACAGGACTGGATCCGCAGTCCCGGCACCAGGTCTGGGAGCGTCTCGAATCTCTGCGGGCCAAAGGCATGACGATCCTATTGACGACTCATTACATGGATGAGGCTTCACGCCTCTGTGATAAAATCCTGATTATCGACCATGGCAGAATTCTCGTTCAGGGTGAACCGGCCGCTCTGGTTCGCAAACATGCAGGAAGGAATATCATCGAAGTTGCCGAGCCAACCCAGGTACTGCGGGAATTTGTTGAGTTCAGGGGACTGCAATGCGAGGACCTCGGCCATCGGCTGATTATTTATGCAGAAGACCATGATGATTTGTACCACGAGATCAGCAGCAGATATTGCCGGGAGACATGCGTGTTACGTATGGCAACCCTCGAAGATGTTTTTTTGAAATTGACCGGAAGGGAGCTTCGGGAATGATCCGCTTGAATCATTGGGATATTTCTTCCCGATTCATAAAGGTCTGGCGGCGTAACCTTCTCGTTTATCGGGAGACGTGGAAGGTTAATTTTCTGCCGCCGCTTTTAGAGCCCATCCTTTATTTGCTGGCTTTCGGCATGGGACTGGGAGCTCTCGTTGGAAAAATTCAGTATGACGGCCGGCAGGTGAACTATGTCTCATTCATTGCTCCCGCGCTTTTATCCGTCAACATCATGTACAATGCCTTCTTTGAAAACACATTTGCCTCTTTTGTCCGGATGTATTATCAAAAAACTTTTGATGCCATGATGACCACACCGCTGACCCTGGATGAAGTTACCGCGGCGGAAATTGTCTGGGGGGCAACCAAGTCTGTTATAGCAACAGCAGTGATGCTGACTGTAATAAGCGCTTTCGGCCTCATACAATATCCAGCCGGGCTTCTCATTTTGCCCCTTGCTTTCCTTGGCGGAATAGCATTCGGTTCCATCGGGATGTTTTTTACGGGGATCATACCACGGATCGAACTATTCAACCTGCCCATCTTCCTGTTCATTACCCCGATGTTCCTTTTCGGAGGCACATTTTTTCCAGTGGAGAACCTGCCGGGATGGGCTCAGGTTCTTGCCCACATTTTCCCTTTGACCCATCTGGTCAATATAACCCGCTGCCTGAGTTTCAGCCATTCTGACAGCAGCATTTTAATAGGGTTGGCTTACCTAGTCGTTTTCAGTTTGGTTTTCTTTCCATTGGCTCTCCGCGTAATGAGAAAACGCCTCATTCACTGAGGAAACCCCCAAACCATCGTCATCCTGAACTTGATTCAGGATCTATTATAAAAAACCATAGACCCTGAAATAAATTCAGGGTGACCTATAAGGGCGTCGGTAAAAATTATTTTGCCGATTCTACGAACTCTACGACTTTTTCGGCGATGGTCTTTACAATATGCTCGAACTCATCCGCGTTCTTTTCAAGGAGCGTCATACGGAATCCGGGCAATGTCGTAAAGAATGAGGTGAGAGGAACTACGCAAATTCCCGTCGCTCCAAGGAGATAATAGACGAACTGCTTGTCGAGCTCGACCTTGCCGTTCATCATGGTTTCTATATAGTGCCGGATCTCAGGCTGCCCGATGGACAAGGTCTGGTGGTTGTTCAGCACGCCCTCTTTGAAGACGGCCGTCGTGTAGAAGGCGCCATTGGCTCGATTCACCGTGAGGTAAGGCACTTCATTAAGAATGTTGTATACAATATTGGATAACTTTTCGTAGTGCCGGATACGTTCGTTCAGGTAATTCCGGTATTCCGGATGACTCATGATCTTCGGTATGGATATTTGGGGGAGTGTTGTTGAGCATACTTCCGACATCTTCTGATGAAAGATGACATTGATGTAACGGTCGAACGACTCATCCTTGCCGGCATTATAAACCTCGATCCATCCGCAGCGGGATCCCGGCCAGGGGAATTCCTTCGATATTCCTTTCATACTGATGGCTGGAACATCCTCAATGATATCCGATAGCGGGATCGTCTTCTTTCCATTATAAACGATATTGATGTAAGTTTCGTCAAAGATGAGAAACAGGTTATACTCTTTGGCGATTTTGACAATCTGGCGCAGGGTTTCTGCCGGATAAACAAATCCGGTCGGGTTATCAGGATTAATGACTAGTATCCCAACGATCGATTTATGATTCTTAACCTTTTGTTCAAGGTCCTTTATGTCAGGAAACCATTTGCTTTCTGGATCCATCCGGTAAGTGTCCGGCGGGAATGAAGCGTGAAGGACTTCCGCCAGAAAATGGGTTGAATATGTGGGCTCAGGCATGATGATATGCGCATCATTGCGCAGAGAGCTATATGAGCGGGCAATCGCATCGCCCAGACCGTTGAAGAAAGTGATATCTTCCGGTGTGATCTGGATCTTTCCACGGGAATTCACTTTCCCGGCTAGGAATTCCCGTGTCTCATTCATTCCCTTCGTGGGAGAATATCCGAAGGATCGGTCCTCCTTGATAATATCAATGAGGATCTCTTTCATCCAGTCAGGAATAATTTCCCCCTTCTGGATAGGGTCGCCGATATTTTCCCAATGGACCTCGATACCATACTCTTTCAGTTTATTGGCTACATTGACGATATGTCGAATCTCGTATACCAGACCGCCTGTTTCTCTTGCGATGTCAAACCTCATGTCCCATACCTCTTTTATAACGTCTACGAGTCTCTTTTTATTTAGTTTTATTAAATAGTATAGTTCCATTAAAATATCCAGACAAAATTTGTCAATTGAAAACACCCGATCATTCCACTATTGTGGTATAAGGAATTCGATAATCCCATCAGGAAAGGTTTCCATGGCATGTTGACCGTTGGTCGGGTGATTCGTGTCAGTACATTGTTATTGTTTCTGTTTGCTGTTGTTGTCCTGGCATCCCTGTTTGCGGGGATGGCACCGATTGATATACGCAGGGGATTTGCCGGCATCCTGACACCCATTGACCGCACGATCCTGTTTTCTGTCCGTTTGCCGAGGATCCTCTTCGCCGGAATAGTAGGTGCCTGCCTTTCCCTTGCCGGTGTTGTGTTTCAGGGGCTGTTGCGAAATCCGCTGGCGGATCCGTACATTCTCGGAATTTCGGGAGGTGCGGCTGTGGGTGCGATCATCGGGTTGATCATCGGGGCCGGTGTTATTCCGTTGGGCGTTCCAATTCTCGCTTTCATCGGTGCAGCGCTCACAGTTTTAATTGTTTTCGGTATTGCAAGAACGGGGAAGACCCTGTCGACAAACACGCTTCTTCTCGCCGGTGTCATGACCAATGCATTTTTCTCCGCGGTGATTCTGTTTCTTATGGCGGTGAGTTCAAATGCCGATCTGCGCAGCACCCTGTTCTGGCTGATGGGGGATCTTTCCCTCGCCGGAGGGCGTGAGGCGGCTGCGACCATGATTTTTCTTGCTGCCGCTTTTGTCATTCTATACCTTCAGGCTCGACCACTGAATCTGCTGGTTGTTGGCGAAGAAACAGCCTTGCAGTTGGGTGTTCCAGTCGAACGGATAAAAATCATCCTGTTCTGTACTGCGTCTTTTGTAACTGCGGCTGCCGTTTCAGTCTGCGGGATTATCGGCTTTGTGGGGCTTATGGTACCCCATATGATGCGCATGGTTTTCGGTTCGGATCACCGGCTTCTCCTGCCGGCTGCCGCTTTGTTTGGTGCATCCTTTCTAGCAGTTTCGGATACGCTGGCCCGAACTCTTCTGGCGCCTGCAGAGCTGCCCGTCGGTGTTGTCACGGCACTTTTGGGTGCGCCCTATTTTGTTTTCATTCTACGGAAAGGTTCCTGATCGATGCCGGTGATCGAAGCAAGTCGAGTTGGCTTCAAATATGATGCCCCATGGGTGCTGAGGGGTGTTTCTTTTGACATTGCCTTTGGGGAAGTGGTTGGAATCATTGGTCCCAACGGATCCGGCAAGACAACCCTGCTGAAAATTCTTAATGGAATTCTTGCGCCGCTGGAAGGCAATATTACAATGGATGGCAAAGATGTTCAGAAGATGCGGCGCTCTGAACTGGCGCGGCTGGTGGCTGTGGTTCCCCAGGAAAGTGCCATGGTATTTCCATTTCATGTAGATGAGATGGTCTTGATGGGCCGTTCGCCGCATCTGGGGCTTCTCAGTTTTGAAGGAAAGAAGGATCTGGAAATTGCCCGGCGGTCCATGGATAGAACGGGGATACTATCCCTGGCCAAGAGAAGCATGGAAGAGCTTAGCGGCGGTGAGCGCCAGCGTGTCTGGATTGCCCGGGCACTGGCCCAGGAACCGAAAGTGCTCTTTCTTGACGAAGGAACGGCCTTTCTTGATATAAGGCATCAAGTGGAGATCTTCCAGCTTATGCGGCATATCAACAGGGAGGAAGGGTTGACTGTCGTGGCAGTTACCCATGACATCAACCTCGCGTCTCACTTTGCCGACCGTATCATCCTGATGGATGAAGGGCGTATTCGCCGGATTGGAGCGCCTGGAGATGTAATTAGCGCTTCCATGATTGAGGAAGTTTACGGGTTGAATGTACTGGTGGACCAGCATCCCCAGACCGGCCTGCCCAGGGTCACACTTTCTTACCCATCCCCGTGATACCGCAATGAATAGAGTCATTGCGAGGCGGCGCATAAGCCGCCGTAGCAATCTTATAAACGTTTCAGTTGTTAAGATTGCCGCGCTTCGCTCGCAATGACATCTGAAGATCAGGGTCTATCCCAAAACAGGAGTTGCAAATGAAAGATCAGAAATCATCTCATGTTACCGCCATCCATTCCATCATCGGCGAGATCGGCCTCGCCTGGACTTTCGGGGATGGGTATTTCCGATTGATTGAAGTCAGACTGCCCGATGGTGAGATCAAACACCACTCGAAGAAATCCCGTTCAGCCGAATCCATGCCAAAGGAAGTCCATAACATCGCCGGGATAATTTTGGCCGGATTGGAAGGTATGGATGGAAATGTACCTTACCGCATGATCGCATGGCGCGAATTCGGGAATTTCCGGAGGAAAGTGTATGAAATGGTTCGGTGCATCCCGCGCGGCAAAGTGGCGAGTTATGGTGATATCGCGGACAGGGTGGGCGCTCCAGGGGCTGGAAGGGCGGTAGGCCGGGCTATGGCAACCAATCCATTTCCTTTGCTTATTCCCTGCCATCGTGTTGTGCAGGTCAATGGAACCCTCGGCGGCTTTGGCGGAGGACTGCCCATGAAAAGGAAGCTCCTCAAAATGGAGGGTGTACCCATTGGTTCTGATGGGCGCATTATGCGGGAAGCTTTCTGGTTATGATTTTTTAGGAGAAGGCTGCGTGGTGACGGCGAGGTTATCCCGGTGGATCACCTCGTCATAATCCTTATGGCCAAGAACCTGCTCGATCTTGCTGGATTTCAATCCCATAATCTTGCGTACATCCGGGGCGTTGTAATTTGATAATCCTTTGGCTATGGTCCGGCCCTCCCGATCGACACAGACAACCGGATCGCCGGCGGTAAAATCGCCCTCCACATCAACGATTCCCGAAGGCAGCAGGCTTTTGCCCTCGTCAACAAGGGCGCAACTTGCCCCTTCATCAACAACGATCCGGCCCCTGGTTCTGAGCGTGAATGCGATCCAATGCTTGCGGCTTTTCAACGGTTTGCTTGAAGGCAGGAACAGGGTGCCTTTTTCTTTGCCGGAGAATATTGCCTGAAGAATTCCTTTTTCCTTGCCGGCGGCGATGATGTAGGGGGTGCCAAAAGCCGTCACCTTCCGTGCGGCGTGAACCTTGCTTTTCATCCCACCAGTTCCCACATCAGAGCTTTCCGAAGTCGCCCCCTTTTCCATATCTTCCGTAATCTCCCTGACCAGGTGAATCAGGCGGGCTTTCTTTGATACATCCGGATTTTTGTCATAGAGCCCCTCTGTGGAAGTCAGGTTGATGAGCAGATGTGCCTCGATGATATTGGCAACCATGGCGGCAAGCTGGTCATTATCACCGAACTTTATTTCATCCACTATTACAGAATCATTCTCATTGATGATCGGGATAACTTTCCAGTCCATCAGGGTTGACAAAGTGTTGCGGACATTGAGGAATCTCTGGCGATCCGTCAGGTCGTTCATGGTAAGCAACATTTGGGCTACATAAAGACCATATTTGCCGAAAGCGTTCGAGTATACGCGCATGAGCCTGCTCTGCCCGATGGCTGCTGCCGCTTGTTTCTGGGGGATACTTTTAAGTGTGCCGGTGAAGCCCATGCGGTGCTTGCCGGAGGCAATGGCACCTGAGGTTACCAGTACGACCTGATAGCCGTTGCGGACCAGATCGGCAATTTCGTGAACAAGCTGTTCAATAATCTGAAGATCGAGACCATCTTCGCCGGTCAGAACGGCGCTGCCGATCTTGATCAGGACCCTTTTGACATCGGCGAGAATTTCCTTGCGTATATTGGACATGCGTTACCTTAACCTCAGCATCTCTGCGATCTTCCCGATGACGTCATTGATTCCCTCTCCCGTCGCTGCAGAAAAGGATGCTACGTTTATTCCCTTCTGAGCAAACATGTCAACGACTTTTTTGATGCGATCCCGCGTCAAGGGCAGGTCCATTTTATTGATGGCGACAACCTGGGGCTTTTCTTTAAGCATCGGGCTGAACCATTCCAGTTCATGGTTGATGGTCTGGTAATCTTTCCATGCGGTTTCTCCCTGTTCCCCTGAGATATCGATAAGATGACACAGCACGGCCGTTCTTTCAACGTGACGCAGGAATCGATCACCCATCCCCATACCTGCATGGGCTCCTTCTATGAGACCGGGGATATCGGCCATTACAAACGAGTCGTCTTCGCCAAGGGCCACGACACCGAGGTTTGGTGTTAGCGTTGTGAACGGATAATCCGCTATTTTCGGCCTTGCAGCAGTAACGCGTGCGAGAAAAGTCGATTTGCCTACGTTTGGAAGCCCGATGATCCCCACATCTGCAATGAGTTTCAGCTCCAGAATTATCCAGCGCTCCTGGCCGGGCTTACCCTCCTCATGATACCGCGGTGCCTGATTCGTTGAAGTGGCAAAGCAGGCGTTACCACGGCCTCCCCGGCCGCCGCGGGCAACCATGCAATCCTGTCCGTCCTGAATTAAGTCGGCAAGAACTTCGTTGCTGTCGGCATCCCTGATCACGGTGCCCACCGGTACCGAAATAATCAAATCGGCCGAATTCCGGCCGGTCATGTCGCTGCCTTTCCCGTGTCCTCCGTGGCGAACTACATGCCGGGGACGGAATTTCAGATCGAGTAAAGTTCGGTGTCCTGCTGAGGCACGAATGATAACATCGCCTCCTTTGCCGCCATCCCCGCCATTGGGTCCGCCCCTGGGGACAAATTTCTCCCTTCGGAAACTCATGCAGCCATTGCCACCGCCACCAGCCTTGACAAATATTTTCGCTTCATCAATAAATTTCATAACCCTTTAAAAAAACAAAAGGCACTTTAAATCAACAAGTGCCTTTGTACAGTTCCTATGATCTATTCCCGATCCCTCAGGCCGGATATACACTCACTTTTTTTCTGGTCTTATCGAGACGCTCAAACTGGACGACGCCTTCCACCTTGGCATAGAGCGTATAGTCTTTGCCTATTCCGACATTATTGCCCGGGTGGATCACGGTACCAAGCTGACGAATGATGATAGATCCAGCCTGGATCTTCTGACCCCCATAAACCTTTACTCCCCGGCGCTGGGCATTGCTGTCCCGACCATTGCGGGAGCTGCCCTGTCCCTTCTTATGTGCCATGTTTTTTTCCTTTAAATATTAATTTCCTTAATCCTCATGCGGGTCTGAAGCTGTCTATGGCCTGTCTTCTTTTTAAACCCCTTGCGGCGCTTCATCTTGAATACATAGATTTTGGGGCCCTTGAACTGCTCTACGATCTCACCGATGACACTGGCACCTTCCACAAGGGGAGTACCGATACGAATATCTTCTTCATCATCCCCGGAGACCATGAGTACATCCGAAAAAACTATCTTATCTCCACGATTTCCTTCGAGTTTTTCGAGTGGAAGCGTGTCCCCGATGGACACCCGGTACTGTTTCCCGCCTGTTTTAATGACTGCATACATGAGTTCAAGTCCTTTATAAAATGTGAGCGGCCTACTTACGAAATCCGGGGTCATTTGTCAATATATTTGTTGTCCAAGCCCGAGAAGTGTGTTTTCACCTTGCGAATGAGCAGGGAAAGGGCCTTATCCGGGGCCAGACCGAGGACACCGGTAAGTATTTCCATGGGGCGTACCGTGCCGTCCGGACCAAAGCGGGCTGTCAGCAATATCTTTAATTTATCCCTGTTTAATTCCAGATTCAGCACAAAAGGGCGAATGTCTTTTTCAATGATCTTCCTGTCTTTTTCCCTGATGGATAAGAAAGAGAGGGCGTTCATGAAATTGGATATCATCCGGGATATCCTGGCGATTTCATCTTCAGTCAGGTTTTTGTCGAGCAGGATCTCATAGTCAAAGGCATGAATCAGTGGTGAAAGGGGAGAGGCGAAAGTTTGAACCTCTTCAAGATGAAGAATTCTCAGGCCTTCGGGCAACCTGTCATTGATGGCCTGGATAACACCGGCCTGGAGCACTGCGTTGGACGCTATGCGGATTTCCGCATATTCTCCAGCACTTTCCAGGCCCACAGGTGTCGCGAAAGGAAAGGCAATCTTCGGCAGTGGATGAAAGCCTTGGGAGTACAGCAGGGGAATCCCGGCCATGGCCAGTGCCCGTATCAAAGCGGTGGAGATTTCGAGGTGGGATAGAAAACGGGAGGGGCCGACTTTGAAAAAGCTGAAAAGAATCCGCTTAAAATGATCATCGGAGGAACCTTTTTCCCCCGGGGGTTCCTTAATCTTCCACTCGTATTCGTTTGCCTTGACGATTCGGATGGACTTTCCGTCACAAACACCGCAATTTCCGCATGGACCTGATCGGCAGTCTTCGGTAAGCAGGCCCTCCTGTGCTTTTTGAGCTTCCCATATGAGATAATCTTTCCGGACTCCGGTTTCGATCCGATCCCAGGGAAACAATGCATCCAGGCTGCGCTGTTCCAGGAAATGATGAAAATCGCTTCCACACGTTTCCATCGCCCGCTCCCAATGGCCGAAGCGAAAATGTTCCGACCAGCCGTCAAACCGGCAACCGGACATAAAGGCCTGCTCGATAAGATCAGCCACAGATTCATCTCCGCGGGAGAGGAGACCCTCCAGGAGGCTCATCCTCTTATCGTGCCACTTTACGCTGATCTGCCGGTGGTTCAGGCGCTTCTTAATGAACACCTGCTTATTGAGTGTCTCTTCCATGCTGATCTGGCGATCCCACTGGAAGGGCGTGTGCGGTCTGGGAACAAAAGTGGAGAGGTTGACGGTGACCTGTCCCCGGTACTTGCCCTCCTTGAGAACCCGATGTGACAATTCAACAATGCCATCAATGTCATCCTCCGTCTCAAGGGGTAATCCTATCATGAAATATAGTTTGACAGCCTTCCATCCGGCCTCGAAGACCTCCCGGGTTGTTGCAAGAAGATCAGCCTCCGTATTGCCCTTGTTGATGATATTCCGCATACGCTGGGTTCCTGCTTCCGGCGCAAAGGTAAAGCTGGTCTTGCGTACGCGCCG
>JBEKJA010000073.1:0-10025 GCA_050011475.1 Syntrophales bacterium | reverse complement strand
CATCGTTCTTAACAGCGCACTGCTGATCCTGATTCTCGAAACACTTATAGCATGCGATGCACCCGTGAATCGCCTTTGCTGAGAGTTGAACGAGCTCCGTTTCAATACCCTCTTTCTCGACCTCCCGTAAGAGATAGCCTATCAGTGTGGTCGTGTTGCCGTCCTTCCTTGGACTGCCGTTGAAGCCGATAACCCTCATATCCATCCTCCTTTCCAGGCCTCATTAGTCATGCAAATTTACAAGTCTCAAGATTTATTTTGGAGAACTGACTTTTTTCATGAACTCCTGATCTTTCTCAAGCTCCCTGGCAATATCTTGAATCTCTTTGTGTACTGCCGGTGAAAAAGAATTAAATGCGGCTTCCGCCCCGGAGGTCTTCTCTGCATCGACATCGCTGGTAGCATTTGCGCCACTTTCCTGCATGATCATGAGGACCACCTTTTCAAGTCTCTTTTGAATATTTGGCGGAAATTGCGAAAGATTTTGTTCAGCCTGTGATGCCTCGGGATTTTTTGACGCATAATCCGCTCTCACTGCAGAATCAGCAAAAAAATCCTTCAGCATGGACATGGCTGCTTCATGTGACGGATCTTGTGCAAATGTGATATTTGCTGACCAAACGAATGTAAAGATTGTAAGTCCCAATATCATTAAATATTTGGATTTCATAACACACCTCCAATTTACAAATCTGTTTAATCGTTGTTAGTATTACTTAATGCATTTATATAACAATAATTATCGGAAATGGCCAATAAGGATTTTATGTAAGATGAATGAGAGTAATTAACTATCAGCCAGGAGAGGGATGATACTCTTAGTAGCCTGTTCACGGCTCTTCAATGAGAAAAACTATCAGAATGTTGATATGCGAGAAAATCAAGCGCATAAAATACCAAATATTTCCCTATAAATTACCTATTCGACTTAGGTGCTGTGAATAAATTACAGTGGCAACAGATAGCTTCTGAGACTGAGCCTACGGTTGTTCAGACCCAATTTCATTCTGATGTTGTATCTAAAAATATCCACCGTCTTTGTTGATACGTTCATCAGTTTTGCAATCTCTTTCGTACCCATACCTTCTCTTACCAAGCTCGCCACCTGGTTTTCCTTAGGAGTGAGTTTCGATCCGCTCGTCTGGAGACGTGTCAGAAATTCGGTCATGATATTCTGAAGATTCTTTTCGATAAGTTGAATATGATCCTTTTGCCTAGCGCTCATCGGCCCCTTCTTCAGTTCCTGGAAGTACGACAGAACCTTTGCCTGAAGGTTCGCCAGTAGTATTTTTTCATTTTCGGATTTTTCATTATCCCTTTGGCTCAGCAGAACCTTGAGGGCGGTGTTGGCTTCCATAAGTTTCATGGTCCGCTCCGCAACGCGAGCCTCAAGATCCTTTTGGGATGCTTTCAGCTGTTCCTGCTTTTCCCTGTATTCGGTCATCTCACGGAAAATACCTACCACCAATATCTGATCTTCCAATTCAATGTGGGTGCCATTGATATCCACATCTATTATACGACCGTCTTTGGTCTGTATATGAACATCACTGATACGATATATTTTTTGATTTATAATGCGACTGAAGGCTTCTTTTACCTTCTTTTTGTCTTCACGAGGGTGGAGTTTTAAAAAATGTAATCCTGAAAACTCCTTTTTAGAGTATTCAAAAAGCTCCCGTGCTTTTGGATTTGAGTCGATAATATTCCCATTCATATCTGCAATAAGGATGGCATCGGGCGCGTGATTCATCATTGCACGATGCTTCTTTTCGGAACTTCGCAGAGCTGATTCAATGCTTTTCTGTCGGGAAATATCAACCGATATTCCGTGAAGTGCGATAGGTTCTCCATCTTGGTAAATTAAAGAAGTAATCGTATTGACAGGAGCAAAGGTTCCATCTTTTCGTCTCAAGGCAAATTCTTCCACTTTGTTTTGTCTACCCGTACGTATAACTTCTTTAAGAATTTTAAAGGCTTTTTTTAAGTCATCATCCGAGAGTAAGGATGCAAAATTCAGCTTGCGTATATCTTTTCTCGTATAACCCAACAGGTCCAGTGATTTCTGGTTTCCATCTAAGAAATGACCATCCAAATCGTTCACGTAGATACATGCAAGGGAGTTTTCGTAAAGCGATAAGTATAGTTTGGATAAGTCCATTTTTAGTAATGGATTTGAATCTTTTTTTCTCTTGGATGCTGTCATCTTTCTGCACCTCTGCGTTTGATTCAATAAAATATAAATTCAGCATGATCTATAATGTTGAAATAATGGGAAAAACGAGAAGTATTATCAAGGGTTAATTATTTAGCATATGTTTTTTTAGGATGAACAATTCATATTGATTTCCACTTAAATCGTTGTAAATATTGTATAGAGCGTATTACGTTTGTTTCATGAAGGAAAACACTTTTAGTGCTATATGTAAATAAATGGAAAAAGACCGGCAAATGCGTTGGTGGCAAGAATCTTTGGAACTCTGACATCGAAGTAAATCGATTTCATATCTCGCTCATATTCAGTTCAACTACGTCAGCGTTTAATACATAAAGGGGATGCCATACTAAATCGTGTATTTAATTTGGTGACCCCTTTTTAACGTAAGCAGCTGGTAAATAAAAGGCTGATAAACTATCTACCTTTTTTCTTTTCCCGCTTTGCCTGCTTCTTTTCTTTTGCTGTTTTCTGTGGTTTTTTCTTCTCGGATTTTTTAGCGTCTTCAGATTTTGCCATGATGGTATTCCCCCTCCTGTATTGTCGCATACCTCTATTGCAATAAATTCATCTATTGTAGCTCTGTAAGATTGAGTATAGGAAAATATTTTTTCCGTGTCAATGCCTTACTCTGCCTCAAATCAGCTCGACTTCCCCGAGGCAGCCTTTAATCAGATCCACTTGAGAAATGCACCAAATACGATCAGGGCGATTGCGTTAATGGTGAAAAGAGAGCCGATGAAAAGCTTTTGTGTCCGAGGCTGCCAGTCATGCCCGTAACATGCGGCGGCAAAAAAAGGAATGTAAACTGTAACAAAAACTGGGAAAGCGCCCCACCATCCATAAACCCAGACAAAGGTCGGCGTCTTCACTAGGAATATTTCCAGAATGGAGGCGAAGGCCGCATTGCAAATCGTGAAGAACAGGCGGTTATTGATGCCGAAAATCTTCAGTGCGGGGTCTTTCGGCATCAGCTTACATACCGCGAGACCGGCGATGGCAAACATCAGATTAATCTCGATTCCAACGCCCACCATGATTTCAAAAGCGGTTCCAGAGGGTACGGTCCAGAGGGCATGCCCTGAGAAGTGCTGGATGAGCGCGTTGACAATTTCCACAAGCCAGTGGACCATGTATAGGGCCAGTCCCCCGGCGATCACGCGATAATTGCCTTTTTCGTATTCGTTGGCATATATGTAAATAACGATGACAAGAAGTGGGATGACATACCACTGGAATGTATTGCCGCTCCTTAGAATATTCATAGCATGCCGGGTTGCTTCGGGGTTGTTCAAAATCATCGTAGCATTTCCTTTCTCTTATTAGGGTACGACTTCAAATGGTTTTGGAAAAATCGGATCTAAAACAAGGAGGCTTCGGCATCAATATAGACTTTTCCCGCCTTTTCAGCAAGTCTCAAAGTGGGCAACATTCGGCTGTCATCTGTCACGATACAAACGTCCGGTGCACTGCGCTCTTGGAAACATTTCTGAATAAATAAAAACTTTCATGGTTGTTATTCATGTGTTATTAAAGCAATATAGACAATATGAGCAACTGCTTGATATCCCTCTGAAATGAGGCAAGGTGTGTCGTGCGGACAATGAGAGGATAAATTATGGAAGACAGAATCTGGCACCATGCTTATGTTTCTCAAGTAACGCCGACTATGGAATTTGAGAAGATTACCATGCATTCCATCCTGGAAAGAACGGTCGAGCGTTATCCGGACCATGTTGCCTTGATGCTGATGGGTAGACCGATTACATACAGACAGCTTGGTCAAAGCGTCAACCTCTTTGCCGCGTCCCTTGCCGGTCTTGGCATAAAAAAGAATGATAAGGTTGCGCTCATTCTACCCAACATTCCGCAGATGGTCATCTCCACGTATGCACTTTTCCGCCTTGGGGCAGTGGCAGTGATGAACAACCCTCTCTATACTGATAGTGAACTAGAGCATAATCTGAACGATTCGGAAGCCTGCATGGCTATTTGTCTAGATCTCTTTGTTCCGCGGGTTATCGCCTTGAAGAATAAAACAATGGTTAAAAAGGTTATTACCTGCCATGTCCGTGATTATCTTCCTGCCCCTGGCGAAGATGCATTTACTGAAGAGCTTCGACTCCTGCACTTTGATATCGAAAAGCAGGACGGTGTTTATGAATATATGGATCTGCTGGCCGACTCAACCCTGCCTCTCCCCGTTGTGGAGGTTGGTTTCGATGATCCTGCCGCCTTCATTCATACGGGCGGGACGACCGGTGTCTCGAAGGCCGTCGTTATCAGTCATGCGAATTCCAGTGTCGCTGTTCAGCAGTTTAAAGCCTGGCTTTTCGATACGGATGATGGCTCGGAGAAGCTGTTTGCAGTTTTGCCGTTTTTCCATGTGGCCGGATATACGGACATCATGAACAACGCCATATACATGGGGATGGACCGCCATCCTTATTCCAAGGCCCACACCGGAAATCATCATTGAAATGATGCTGAGATACAAGCCCAGTTTGTTCGGCGGAGTGCCCACCATGTTTGTAGGGCTTTTGAATCATCCGAAATTCAAGTCCTCAAAATTCGATTTTATCAAAGGATGCCTTTCCGGAGCCGCGCCTTTATCACTCGAAACCATACGTCAATGGGAGGAGGCTACCGGTTCAACCATCGTGGAACTCTACGGGCTGACAGAGACTGCGGCGCTGGCTACTTTCAACCCCTGGCGTGGGAAAACAAAGATCGGCAGTGTTGGAGTCCCCGTTCCTGAAACTGACTGTCGCATTGTAGATATCGAAACGGGGGAAAAGGATTTGAAACAAGGAGAAGCGGAAGAAATCCTGATCAAAGGGCCCCAGGTAACACAGGGATATTTCAGGAATCCGGCAGCAACGGATGACGCGATCACGGAAGGATGGCTGTCTATAGGCGATATCGGTTACCTGGATGATGAGGGTTACCTGTTTATAGTGGACAGGAAGAAAGATGTCATCATTGCCGGCGGGTACAATATTTACCCACGTGAAGTGGATGAAGTCCTCTATCAGCATCTGAAAATTCAGGCAGCCTGTGTCGTAGGCATTCCCGATGCGTATCGGGGCGAAACAGTCAAGGCCTTTGTTGTGCTGAAGCAGGGCGAGACGGCATCGGAAGAAGAAATTATTAACTTCTGCAAGGAAAGGCTCGCTGTATATAAAGTGCCCAAGATGATAGAGTTCAGGGAAGCACTACCCCAGACGATCGTCGGCAAGATACTGCGGAGGGCTTTGCGGGACGAGGTAACACCTTGAAATGAGTTTTGTACGGAAGCCATCATCGCAGGACTTGTCAAAGTGTTTTATGATTTTCACCATGTCGGTAAATGCTAATCTCGGCAAGGCGGGAATATGCAGGATTGATTTCTATTGCCCTGGACATAATAATAGCAATAAATAAAATACTATAATATAAATAGTTTTAGAATACTAATATAATAATTATATTATAATATCAAGCATAATCTCACGATGGAGCCGCACGAATTGATTGACTTATCAATCAATTCGTGCTAGCTGTTCGGGCGTTTTTAAATCCCCAAAAGCTTGGCACCATTAAACTTGAGATGAAGTTCGGGACGTGTTAGGAATCCTGGACATATCCTTCAAAATCATTGTTCAAAGCAATAATGGACGGGAGGTTCAAACATGGCAGAGGAGAAAAAGCAGAGGCTGACCAGGGCCGAACGGCTTGAAATGGAGCGTGAAGAAAACCTGAAATACTGGGAGGAACAGGATGCCATCCTGATGAAGCACCGTGACGAGGCATATAACATCGGCGGTCCCGGACAGGTGGAGAGGCTGGCAAAACAGGGAAAGAAGACCATGCGTGAATTAATCGGCATGCTGATTGATCCGGGAACCGAATTTTTTGAGCTTGGTCTTGATGCCGGCTTCGATATCGGGAGAAAACGGCTTTTCGGCGGTGAGGCATATGAGGAGGAAAAGAGGGGCCACATTCCGGGTGGCGGTGTCGTTACCGGTGTGGGAGTGGTGCATGGGAAGGATTGCATGATCTTTACCAATGAGAACCGCTATGCCGCGGGGACCTATTTTCCGATTACGCTCAAGAAGCACATGCGGGCACAGGCTGTTGCCGAACAATGTGGGCTCCCCTGCATCTACATCGCAGACTCCGGAGGAATCAACCTTCCATTGCAGGTAGGCGGTTTTGCCGATGACGGCCACTTCGGCACCATGTTCTATAATATGTGCCGCATGTCGGCCAAGGGGATCAAGCAGTATACTCTCTCCACTGGGGGGAATACGGCCGGCGGCGCTTACATCGTCTACCTGGCATCTGAATCGATCATGATCGAGAAGCTTGCCTTCGCCTTTCTGGCGGGTCCGCCCATGGTTAAATCGGCGATCGGAGAAACGGTTTCCCAGGAGGATCTGGGGGGAGCCTATGTCCATACACAGCATTCAGGCGGATGCGATCATTTCGTTCAGAGTCAGGAAGAGGGAATTGCAAAGCTTCGTGCGATGATGGAATTTGAGCCGACTCAGAAACTCTGCATCGACCGAAGGGAAACCAGGGAGCCAAAGAGTGATTTCAAAGAGATGATGCGCTGTACGCCCATTGATACGTATCATTACATCAACGTTAAGGACACGGTTAAATGCCTGGCTGATGACAGCTACTTCCATGAGTACAAGGCCACGTACAGCCCTGGGAGGGGCGATGCCATCGTTTGCGGCAAGATGTGGATCAAAGGCATCCCGGTGGGTGTGATCGCATCCAATGCAAGTGGGGTCATTTATATTGAAGCCGCCCGCAAGGCTACGGAATGGATGATCCGCTGCGGGAATTCCAGGATACCAGTTCTTTTTCTCCAGGGATCGCCGGGTTATATGGTGGGCAAGGCGGAAGAGTGGGGCGGCATAGGCAAGTATGGATCAGATATGGTCAGGGCATGCAGTTGTCTTGAAGTGCCAAAGGTAACCTATGTCATCGGGCCGGATCATGGGGCTGCCAATTACGGAATGTGCGGCCGGGCGTTCAAGCCGAGGTTTTCCTTCACAAACATGAGAGGCCGGACGACCGTTATGTCAGGGAAGACCGCGGGTTTCATTCTTGAGACTGTGCGCCGGAAAAATATCGAGGCCAAGGGTGGAGCGGTCAACGAAGAGGACATGGCGAAATTCAGGCAGATGATGATCGACCGCTACAATGAGGAAGGCCATCCTTTTTACACAGGTTCGCTCCTGTTCCACGACGGCGTCATTGCTTTCAGTGAAGCAAGGAATAAGCTGGCCAGGGCTTTTGAGATCGCCCTGCATGTTCCCATCAGGGAATCGATCTGGGGCGACCTTAAAGTGTAATTCCGAATCAAATCAGATAAGGAGATGAATTATGTCTGATGTACTGCTCCAGCAAAAGACCGATGACGGCATCCTGATCCTGACGCTGAATCGTCCGGATGCCATGAATTGTTTTAATATGGATCTTCTGGCCGCTCTGGGCGAGGCGATCCGTGAAGCGAATTTCGACAATGGTCTCAGGTGCATTATTATCACCGGGGCGGCGGGTGACGACCCGAAGAAACAAGCGTTTTCCACAGGTGCGGATCTCAAAGAGCGTCGGACCATGAGTCCTGATCAGGTTCGCCGTTTTATCTTCACAATCCGTAATACATTTACCTCGATCGAACAGGTTCGTGTGCCTGTCATCGCTGCGATCAATGGCTATGCTTTTGGCGGCGGAACGGAGCTGGCCCTGGCCTGCGATATCCGCGTCGCATCATCAAGTGTTCTGATGGGACTGACTGAGACAAGCCTGGCAATCATTCCGGGTGCCGGCGGGACACAGCGTCTTCCCAGGATCGTGGGGCTTGCGAAAGCAAAAGAGCTTATATTCACTGCGAGGAGAATTACGGCCCAGGATGCCCTTGCCATCGGCCTGGTCAACCGTGTTGTAGAACCGGGCTCCCTGATGGACTCGGCGCTGGAACTAGCAAGGGAAATCGCCAAGAACGGTCCGGTGGCTGTGGCACAGGCAAAGTTCGCGATCAACTTTGGTATGGAGGCGAGTCTTGGCGTAGCGCTGCCGCTGGAGTCCAAAGCTTACGATGTCACCATCCCGACGAAGGACAGGCTGGAAGCGCTGGCCGCCTTTGTTGAGAAACGGACGCCTGAGTTTAAAGGAGAATGAGAAGGAGGAGGTTGTTATGGCTGAGTATGATTACTGGAAAATTTTTCCGCGTATGCCCCGCAAGGTGACAATCGGTGATATCACTATACGAGACGGCTTCCAGCATGAAGAAAAATTTGTTTCGACCGCAGCAAAGATCTTTTACGGAGAGGAAATGATTCTTGCCGGCTGCCGTGAACTCGAGGCAACAAACCTGGGCAATCCTGCTGGAATCCCTCAGTTTCGTGATTCGGACAAAGTCCTGGCCCATTTCCGCAGCGACCGTTTCCGCAAGCGTATCGAACGGGTTGGCATTAAGGAGGAGGATATTACGATCACTGCAGTAACCATCCGTGAGACGGCTGTGGATAAGGCCATTGAATTAAAGAAGCAGGGTATCGGGCCTGACCGTATTCTCATGATGGTCTCGACTGATCCGGAACATCATTTTGCCAATTCCGGGACTACCCTTTCCCAGTATTGGAAGGAAGCGGAGCGGTGCATTAAGAAAGCAGCCGACGCGGGAATAAAGATGTGCGGGACGGTAAGCACAATCTGGGGTAGTCCGATAACCGGGGCCACAAAACTGGACGATGCGGTAGAATTCACGAAACGCTGGCTGGAGATCGGTGCATTTGATATCGAGCATGCGGACCATGATGGATCAGCGTCTGCCGATCAAGTGTACCGGTATTATTCCATGATTCTCGATGCGATTCCCCATCCGGAGGTCCATCTGGCTCACTTTCACGAAACCAAGCGGGTCGCTTCAGCATCCGTCCTTGCGGCACTGCAGGCTGGGATATGCAGATTCGAGGGTACATTGGGCGGCCTTGGCGGGCAGCCGGCCAATTTTCTTGATGATGTGCCGGTGAGAGGTACCGGTGAGTATTACTATAAAGATCCTAGGTACGTAGGGTTGATCACCATGGAAGATCTCCTGGTCCAGATTGATGAAATGGGCATAGAGCATGGGTACAATATCGACCGGGTTTTGTGGCTTGGCTCCAAGATGGAAAAAACCATCGGGCGGCGGCTGCGCTCGGAAGCCATATATAATGGGCGAACATCCAAGGAAGGGCACATGGAGTTTGGCCGTCCTGGTTTGAAAAAACTAATTGAGAAGGTTGGAGAAGAGCCGGGTCAGCGTTTTCCAAAGGATTGGCAGGCACAGGCGCTTCTGCCTGATAAATACAGGTAAAAAGAATTCAGTGAATCCATAATCCAGGAGGTTATTCAATGAGCATGGAAGTTGTAGCACTAATGCCGGGCACTATCGCAGAGATCCTTGTGGAAGTCGGTGATAAGGTGACGGTGGATGATGAGCTGATTATCCTTGAGGCGATGAAGATGGAGAATCCAATCTGTGCACCTGCAGATGGAGTGGTTAAAGAAATTAAAGTCAAGGAGAAGGACAAAGTAGATACCAATCAGGTTCTTATCATTCTTGAATGATGCTCACCATAAGTTTCCGGCACGGAAACGACGGAAAAGAACCGTTTCCGGACGGGGTTATGATATCGGCCATTGGACCCGTTCCTTTAATACTTTTTTATAAACGGTCAGGGCTTCATTAATGGCAGGCATCCCGGCATAGGTACCTGCCTGGAAGAATACTTCTGCCAATTTTCGAGGATCACATCCTACATTGAGT
>JBEKJA010000072.1:0-10076 GCA_050011475.1 Syntrophales bacterium | reverse complement strand
CCCGTAAATTAAAGCTTCCCCGCGGCAGCCTCATTGTATGGCCGGAGACCGCAATACCATTCTTTTTCCAGGATTCCGACGAAAAATCGCGACGGGTATCGGCCATCGCTAAATTATCTGGAAACTGGCTTCTATTCGGAAGCCCGAGCTACATTTATACAGGCTTCGGCAATGAATACCTGAACAGTGCTTACCTCATCTCTCCGGACGGTCAGGTGGCAGGTCAATATTCCAAGGTACATTTGGTTCCATTCGGCGAATATGTGCCATTAAGAAACATTTTCCCGTTTCTCCAGGAATTTGCCGTAGGTGTCGGAGATTTTCTGCCTGGGAAAGGTTATGTACCGCTCTTCATGAAACAAATCTAACTCGCGGTTTTTTTTTGTTATGAAGGTATTTTATCTGAAGCTGGCACAAAATATAAAAAGCAAAGGGCTGACCTCATTGTGAATATTACAAACGACGCCTGGTTCGGCCGTACAGCAGCTCCGTACCAGCATCTGTCCATGACTGTATTTCGTGCAGTGGAGAATCGGCTATATATAGTGAGAGCCGCCAATACGGGAATCTCCGCTATTATCGATGCGACAGGTAAGATTATTTTGCACACAAGTCTCTTCGAACGATCCACTTTGAGTGGAGCAGTACATTTTATGCAGGTACCTGTCATTTATGCCGTATATGGCGATGTTGTAGTTTACATATGCCTTATCATATTGATTATATGCTTTATTTTCAGGAATAAGTCGGCAGGATATTTGAAGTAAACCATAATAGGAGGTTGAGAACATGTGGGAAGAAATAAAAGACATCATCATCGATCTAAGAAAAAGAGCTGATCATCTCGGAGAATGTCTTTGACATAGCCGCCAGGAAAAATGAGATAAATGTGCTCGATCAAGAATCTCAGAAAGAGGATTTCTGGAACGACCCTGCGCGGGCGCGTGATGTTCTGAAAAAGAAAAATTCACTGGATGAAATAGTGGGTAGAATGCAGTACCTGTCATCAAGCCTGAATGACCTGGAAAGTTTGTTTGAGCTTGCCATGGAAGAGAATGATGAAGAAACCGCCTGTGAAATTCGGAATGACTTGGAAGGCTTGAAAAAAACCATCAGAGATGAAGAACTCCACCTGATGCTCGGTGCCGAAGAAGATCGTCTTAATGCCATCATGTCCATCCATGCCGGCGCGGGAGGAACGGAAGCGCAGGACTGGGCGGAAATGCTTTTGAGGATGTATGTCCGCTGGGCTGAAAGGCGCGGCTTTAAAACCACCATTATCGATTTGCTTCCAGGTGAAGAAGCGGGAATTAAAAGTGTATCCATGACGATCGAAGGAGAATATGCCTATGCCTATGGCTATTTAAAGGCGGAGATTGGAATTCATCGTCTTGTTCGCATCTCCCCGTTTGACTCGGGTGCCAGGCGCCACACTTCTTTTGCATCGGTGTTTGTTTATCCGGAAATTAATGATGAAATCGTTGTCGATATTAATGAGAACGATTTACGAATCGATACGTATCGTTCTACCGGAGCCGGGGGACAACATGTGAACAAGACAGACTCGGCAGTCAGGATAACACATTTACCAACCGGTATTGTTGTTCAATGTCAGAATGAGCGATCCCAGCATAAGAATCGCGCAATGGCGATGAAATACCTCAAATCCCGTCTGTATGAAATGAAACTCATGGAGCAGCGGGAAAAAATCGATGAAGTCAATAAAACAAAAAAGGATATCGCATGGGGCAGCCAAATCCGATCCTATGTTCTTCATCCATACAAAATGATCAAAGATCATAGAACCAGTCTTGAAGTGGGAAATGTAAACAAGGTGCTGGATGGTGACATTGATGATTTTATCGAGGCATATCTCCTCAGCAAGTAACTTGTTTCCGGATCGACTCTGTCTAACTCATTCAAAGTTATGAACATTTTCATTGAATAGTTATTTCTGCTTAAGAATTGTGGAAAAGTGTGCTATATGGGGTCACACTTTAAAGCCCATCCATGTGTAAAGGAGCATCCCATGCAGTCAAAAATCAAGGCGATCTTTCATCTGGGTCTAGCCTTTATTTTCATTCTCATCATACTTGTCCCGGGACCGGCGCCCGCTTTTTTCTTCAACATTGGAGCAAAAGATGAGATAAAAAAAGTAGAAACGAATAGCGGGGAAAAAATCCTTGCGGATGGAGAGACATCACCAGCAAGCAGCCAGCCCGCTGACAAAGGAAATGTTTCTTCTGATAAAGCAACTGCGTCCACCGGGATTGAAAAGATAGAAAAAAAAGAGGGCAAGAAGGAAAATGTGATACCTGAGGCCGATCAGGAGGATAAAACACTTAGTGGCGATTCGGCAGATCAGGAAACAGACATCATGGAGTCAGCCTTGTCTCTTCTCGACGAGTCACAGAAATACTGGAGTGAGGGAGATATCGAAGACGCTGTTGATCTTCTCGATCAGGCATACAGCCTTATATTGGAAGTCAATGGGAATCCCGCAATTGCGCGACAGAAAGACGATCTTCGCCTGTTAATAGCCAAGAAGATTCTGGCGATATACACATCCAGGCATGTTACAACTCCCGGGAAAAGAGGTGAAATCCCCATTATCGTGAACCAGGATGTTGAAAAGGAAATACATTGCTTTCAGACATATGAGAAAGATTTTTTCATGGAGTCATACAGACGGTCCTCCATGTACCGGCCAATTATCGTAAGAGAGCTAAAGAAAGCAGGCATACCCGAAGAGCTTTCATGGCTGCCGCTCGTGGAAAGCGGGTATAAGATCAGTGCACTTTCACGAGCGAGAGCGCTAGGTTTATGGCAATTTATTCCCTCTACCGGCTACAAATACGAGCTCAATCGGGACGAATGGATTGACGAGAGAATGGATGTGGAAAAATCAACCCGTGCTGCAATCGCTTATTTGAAAGATCTGCACGAAATGTTTGGCGATTGGCTCACTGTTCTTGCAGCATATAACTGTGGAGAAGGCCGTGTTCTGCGGACGATTTCGGCCCAGCGCATCAATTATCTCGATCGATTTTGGGATCTGTACCACCAATTGCCCTACGAGACGGCCCGTTATGTTCCCCGTTTTCTTGCCACTATACTCATTGTAAAGGATCCAAAGAAATATGGCATGGATTTCGATTCCACTATTGGGAAAGAATCCATTCCGCCATATGAGTTGGTAAAGACGAACAAGTCAATGCGTCTTCAGGATATTGCCCAGAAAATTGAAGTGAATGAGGATCAGTTTGATATTATGAATGCGGAGCTCCGGCATCTGGCTACGCCGGACAGAGAATACGAACTGAAGGTCCCGATAGAAAAAGCGGAGATGCTGGTAAAAGTGGTAGACCAGATACCCCAATGGGAAAAGCCTAAACCTCCACCGGCTGTAAAAAAAGCATCTACCATCCGTCATCGTGTCCACTCCGGCGAGACAATGGCATCTATTGCCAGGAAGTACAAAACGACGCAAAGCGCAATCCGCTCATATAATAATCTTTCCAGCAATAAAGTCAGAAACGGCCAGCGTTTATTGATTCCCCGCGGATATCGATATGCGAAGGCAAAACCGGATAAGGAAAATAACAGCAAAACGACGGTTTCCAAAACATATAAGATCAGGAAGGGAGACAATCTTTACCGGATTGCGAAGCAAAACAACATGTCATTTGACAGGATTTGCGAGATAAACGGATTGAAAAAAAATACCAGGGTCCGAACGGGCCAGACGATTACACTGGATTGATAGTTTCGAAATCATCTTTTCAGGGGGTAGCCCTTTAGTCTATAAAAAAGATCCTTTTCCTTTTCATGCATCCTTCTTTTTTCCCTGACTGATACATTTTCATGATCATAGCCGATCAGATGAAGAATTCCATGAATCATAAGAAAATCCAATTCATCTTCGAAAGGCAGTCCGGCAGATTGAGCGTCAGTCAAGGTGCGCTCCACTGAAATAATGATATCTCCCAGAAGGAATGGATTCAAATCACCGAATGCTCCCTCGGAAAGGGCGAACGAGAGAACATTTGTAGGATGATTTCTTCCAAGATACAACCGGTTCAGTTCTGTAATCATGGAGTCATTCACAAAAACGACACTGATTTCCTTATCGATACAACTAGTGATAGTCAGGATCTTGCGTAACATATTCCTGACTCGCATCTTGTCGATTTTAATTTGCTTCTGACGGTTTTCGATGGTTATAATCATTTGAATTTTTAGAAGATCCCGTGAATTCTCTAACAACGGGTTCAGAATAATCGATGCGTTGGTGAAATATGCCGTGCAGAATTCGGATGAAGCTCTCGGCAATTATGTTCAAATCCTTCAGCGTCAGTTCTGATTCATCAAGTTGACCATCCAGGAAGATCCTGTCGATTCTCTCATGTACAAGATGTTCAATTCTCGACGGTGTGGGATTATCAAGACTCCTTGAAGACGCTTCCACCACATCGCCAATGAGGACAAGTGCTGCCTCTTTTGTTTGTGGTTTGGGTCCCGGGTAGCGAAAGTCGATCTCCGGTAAAGAGCGTATCGAAGGGTCAGGATCCTTCTGTGCTTTTTCAAAGAAATAACCGACTTTACTGGTACCATGGTGTTCACGGATGATATTGACTACCTCTCTGCAGAGTTTTAGTGACTCCGCCAGCTCACAGCCATCTTTTACATGAGATATAATCACCAGGCTGCTCATTTTAGGGGAAAGCCTGTCATGAAGGTTTTCTCCCTTTTTTTGATTTTCGATATAGTACTGAGGTTTTTCCAGTTTGCCGATATCATGATAGTAAGCACTCACTTTAACGAGCAAAGAATTAGCACCGATGGCCTCTGCGGCAGCCTCTACCAAGGACCCTACGATGATGCTGTGATGATATGTGCCTGGAGCCTCAAGAATCATCTGCTGGAAAATCGGCTGATTCAGGTTTGCCAATTCCAGAAGCCGGATATCCGTCGTATAACCGAAGAGGGTTTCGAATACAGGCATCAGCCCTGCAACAAGAATTCCGGCTGATAGACCTCCGGCTACGCCCATACCCATCATAAGCAGGGTGTTTAATGTGAAGGTTGTTTTGGATATAAGACTGAAAATAAATATAGTGATAATATTGATCAGGGACAGAAACAGGCTAGCTTTCAAAAAGGTGGAACGTCTTTTATACGAAGTCAGCATATATGATGCAGTCACTGAACCAAGAAACGTATACATGGGTATGATGGTTGAACTACTGAAAAGAAATGATGTCATAAAAGATGTAAAGACCGCGAATATCAATGCCATCTCCCTGTGAATCAATATGCTGGTCAGCATCGCTCCGGCGGCAAAAGGAATGGCAAATAAGCAGACCTCCGTCGGGAAGAAAGGAAATGCCCTGTTGAACGCCACGGCAATGAAAATGCCAACGCGGATCAAAACAAATTCAAGGAGGACAAGGGTCGCGAGAAATAAGGTGATTTTTGTGACACTGGAATGTTTTTCGATCCAGTGTTTTGCAATAAAAGACAAAGTGGCGGAGAAAAATAGAATCAACAAAAATATTCCCACAAAGAGGGACAATCCCATCGTGAACCGCTTGCCTTTTTCCCGATAAAATGCATCCAGTTTGTCGATTGCAGTGGAATTGATCTTCTCGCCTTCACGGATAATCATCTCTCCGCTCTGAATTTTAAACAAGACCGGCGGTATGGATTCTATGGTGGCTTTCTTTCTGGCTTCCGTTTCATTGCGATTAAAGGTCAGATTGGGCTGGATCAGTTTTGCGGCCAGTGATGCGGCAGTGCTTCTAAAATCCACGCTGTCATAGGGGAAAAGTTCCAGGGCTTTTTTGGTCAGCATCTGTTGGATATCACCGATATGACGAATCGGAGACAAATCTTTACGAAGATACGCCTCCTTTGAATCGATATCCTGAATCATGATGCCTTTTTCCACATCCTGTGGGAGAAAGGTAACGTTCGTGATCCATTTGGATTTGTATGCTTCAAATAAAAGTTTGATGATCCTGGAAGCGGCGTAAGGAGCAAAATGCCTGCTATCCAGGGTATTGAATTCATCTTCCGTCAGGGAGATGCCAAGAAATTTCTCAAAATTCCTGCGCCCTTCTAGAATCTCCCGACGAATATCATCTGTGTGATGATTTCCGCTGCCGTTTGTATAACTATAGTGAGCTTCCATATTCTGAAATGATTTCCTGATATTTTCGGTAATGGAAACGTACACATCAGGGGCGTAATCATATATGGAAAGAATCTGACTGGATGCTTCGAACCGTTTCTGCTGTGTTGCTGCACGATCCTCAACGAAAATATCACGGTCAGCCCGCACATCACGGCTGGCAATCTGACCCATCTTGAATTCCGGTCTGATCAAATGAATCTGTGGTGTAATGAATATGGAAAGGATGAAACTCATTCCGATGAGAATTGCCCATCGCTGTAAAGAATGCCTTCCTTTCAGATTAAGGGTATCGATGACTTTTCTGGATGCAGCCGATATCCATAACTGCCCCTTCTCTATTTTATACTGCTTATTCAACTGGCATTCCCTCCGGAAGGAGATTTTTTCCTTGTACGGTCCAGGTGGTTATAAGCACGGATAACATTCTGTACCAGGGGATGGCGGACCACATCAATTTCAGAGAAGTGGATGAAGCGTATGCCTTCAGTTGCACTCAAAATCTGTTCCGCTTCGATTAATCCGGAAATTTTATCCGGGGAAAGATCAATCTGAGTAACATCACCGGTAATGACTGCGTTGGAACCAAAACCTAATCGGGTCAGAAACATTTTCATTTGTTCTGATGTCGTGTTTTGTGCCTCATCCAATATCACAAAAGAATCATTCAGTGTCCGGCCCCGCATAAATGCCAGAGGTGCAACCTCTATAACCCCCTTGCTGATCATTGCGGTAGCCCGATCAAAATCCAACATATCATACAATGCATCGTAAAGAGGCCTTAAATATGGATTAACCTTTTCAGCCAGATCCCCTGGAAGAAATCCCAGCCGCTCACCGGCTTCGACAGCGGGACGGGCAAGTACAATGCGGTTTATCTTTCTTTCCTGCAGAGATGCTACAGCCATAGCCATGGCAAGATAAGTCTTGCCTGTACCGGCCGGCCCGATGGCAAAGACCATATCGGAATGACGGATAGCGTCTATATATTGTTTCTGGGCAATACTCTTGGGGGATATGACACGTTTTTTTGAAGAAATAAAGACCGTGTCGAGAAAAATCTTTCCCAAATCGGCTTTACGATTTCCCGATAGTATCCTATGGGCATACGTAATGTCCGTGGAATAAATCGGGTAGCCTTTTTCAATGATGGCGTATAGCTGAACAAGAAGATCCCGAATAAGGTCTACCGAAACAGAATCGCCGGACAGGGAAATATTATTCCCCCGCACACCTAATTTGACAGGCTCGAGCTCTTCAATCAAACGGATGTGCTTGTCCTGCTCCCCCAAAAGTATCCGGAGATGGGTATTGTCTGAAAAACTGAGATGATCAATATTCGCTGCTTCTGATTTATGCCTCAATCAGTATCTTTTTACCTCCAACATAATATTTTTAAAAATATCACGTTCCGAATCGCTTTGCAACAAGGTCGTAGGTGCCAAAAAGCTGGCAGTTCCGTGAGAGAATATAAGCAATATATTTATAACATATTGAATATAAGGTTAATATTCTGGTGGCACGGGACTTGCTAGATAAAGCAAAGTGACAAATAGCATGGCAATTGAAAGGAGATTAAAAATTTGTTGTCCAGGATATTCACAAGCTTGCAATCAATGTTTCATCAAGGATGCTGCATGAAAAGATACGCGAAGGCCTTTGCGTTGCCGATCATGTTGGATATGAAGCAATATTCATTTGGCTGGTGGGCCATGAAAGCATGACGGGACCAGACAGCCGCGGGGTATCCGTTGCGGCGCAGGAAAGCCGCAACGGTATTCCCCCCGATACCACGAGGATTTGCTTCCACGCCATAGACTACTCGTATGGCATCGCGCAAGACCACGACGATAGCGGCGTCAGCGGGTGTCGGCGTGGGGGCTTCACCTTGCTGGACAATATCCATCTCCACGGTTACACGAAAGCGATTTTCTATTTCATCTGCCGCTCTTCGCATCGCTGCCGTAACATCCGAAAGAGGATATTGCGGTAGTATACGACAATCCATATAAAAAATGTCTTCGCCCGGTATCGTATTGACGTTCGATACATTGGCTTTCTTTTTCGTCGGTTCAAAAGTGCTGGACGGGCAATCATAGATATCGTCTTGTGCATCAAATGATTCATGAAGGGAATTGTAGAGAAGAGCAATCAGGTGAGAAGCGGCCAGGAAGGCGTTGCGACCATATGCCGGACGGCTGGCATGACACTGCTTGCCCATGGTCTTAAAACAGACCCATAAAATACTCTTTTCAGCCACTTCTATGATAGATCCGTCTTCATTTCCAGCATCGGGAACGACAAACAGATCATTTTTCCGAAACGGGTTATCCGGATGGTTTAGAACAAATTGAAGCCCGTATTGGCTGTTTGTTTCCTCATCCGCCACCATGGCTAGTCCAATGGTCTTATCTGGTATAATCCCTTCATCCATAAAGACCCTGGCTGCAAAAATGGAGGCGACAAGATCTTGCTGGTTGTCTTCGGTTCCACTCCCGTATATTCGGTCGCCTTTGACATACGCCTGATAGGGATCTTTTTCCCAGAAGCTGCGTTCACCCGGTGGGACAACGTCCATATGGGTCAGTATCCAGACAGCCTGTTCCATATCGTTTCCGGAAACGGTCGCGAAGAGATTAGGGCGTATGCCTGACGACACCCGTGCATCCGGTGCAGAAATTTCCAAGATGGATGTCAAACCGAAATCTGTCAGGCGGGAGAGTAAAAGACGGGATTTCTGATATTCGCCATCCCCACCGCTTTCCGGGGAAATGGCTGGAATCGCTGTGAGATCGGTCTGTAGCCTGATCATATCCTCACGGTATGATTCGATTCGATGGCAGATCCGCTGAAACACATCCAGGTCAATCACAATTTCGGTTCAATTCTTTCAATATTGCCAAACTGCTTTTGAAGATCCTGATAGACTTGCTCCGGACCGAGTACAACGGTCAGTACATTTTGATTATCTGCCAGGTATCGCCCGGCAGCTTCTTTAAGGTCATCCATTGTTACATTTTCTATTCTGTATCGGTACTTCTCCAAATAATCTTCCGAGAGTCCATCAAAATAGACCATGAGTTCCTGGCCCGCAATCTGGTCTGCTGTTGTAAAAGAGAAGATGAAGCTGTTTCGAATGGATTCTTTTGAATACTGAAGTTCGCTTTGGCTGGCCGGTTCTTTTCTGGCACTGGCCAGTATGGATTTTATCAGTGAGAGAACCTTTGTTGTAGAGGCCACCTTTGTGAATGCATACGTCGCAAATTGCCCATAGGTCGGTCTTGCGTTATAGAAGCTTCCTGTCGTGTAAGCGAGCCCCCGGTTGCTCCTGATCTCCTGGAAAATCCGTGATCGGAAACCTCCGCCTCCCAGAATGAAATATAAGCCATTGTGAGGCGGCTTCGGAGCGGGCAGAACGGCAGGCTTAATACCCTCGGTATGCCAGGATTCAAAATATTTTCCGATTGCAGCCACAGACTCAGTGGATGAGATATCCCCGGTAACAGCTATTATCATATTTCCCGGAAAAAAGAATTTATGGTAAAAATTCTGTATGTCTTCTCTTTGGATCGACGCTATGGAAGACAATGTGGGAAGGTTTCCCCTCGGATCACCCAAATAAAACAGGCGGCCGAATTCACGAAAACACAGATGCTGAGGATTATCCGCGATCCGGTGAACGTCCTCAATCTTGAGATCTTTTTCAAGCTTCACTCGGGCTTCTTCGAAGGCAGGTCGGGTAATGATTTTAGAAAGCAGATCCAGTCCCGCTCCAAGATCTTTTCTCATGACGGACATATGAAAGGCTGCATGATCTTGATTCACGGAAACGGATAATTCTGCTGCAATACGATCAAGTGCGGCGTCAACAGCCTGGCCGGTC
>JBEKJA010000071.1:0-10255 GCA_050011475.1 Syntrophales bacterium | reverse complement strand
TGTCAACAATCCACACCGACCCCCCCCCTTCTTCCGTATTGTAAAAGTATTGTAAAACAATAAGTTAGGCCTTCCTTTCTGCCGGCATATATTTTAGGGTCACAGCCATGAAAAATTATCATTCGATGCACCCCCTTGGAACCCGTGCCCGTGTTTTGTTGACGAGCGTTTTTGGACCCTTTGCTCAGGACGACGCATATGGAAGCCGTAAAATAAACCCGATGGAATTGTATCAGAATCAAGTGACACGTGTTCAGGGAGGATTCTCTCTGCGCATGTTTCACCGCTCCTTCGGCCTGATGATGATCCAGGCCAACCTGGACGCGCCCTGTACGCTTCTCGATTTTCCCACCCTTGAACGTTTCATCGAGGAAATTCAGGATCACACTTATGATGTCATCGGCATCAGCGGGATCCTTCCCAATGTCGGCAAGGTCAGGAAAATGTGTCAACTGATTCGGCAGCATCAGCCTGCCGCCACGATTATCATTGGCGGTCATATCACCAACAAAGAAGGGCTGGATCAGATGATCGATGCGGACATTATCGTTCGCGGAGAGGGTATCCGGTGGTTTCAGCGATACCTGGGACAACATGACAAGGCGCCCATCAGGCACACCATGGCCTTATCGGGCTTCGGCACCAGGATCATGGGCATTGATATCGGCAGCAGACCCGGCGGCACAGCGGCAATCCTTGTCCCATCCGTTGGCTGTCCGGTTGGCTGCAACTTCTGTGCGACATCCGCATTGTTTGGGGGCAAAGGCAATTGCATCCATTTCTATGAAACAGGTGATGAACTCTTTGCTGTCATGTGCGAAATCGAGAAGAAGCTGAAGGTACGATCATTCTTCGCCCTGGACGAGAATTTTCTTCTTCATAAAAAAAGGGCACTCAGGCTCCTCGAACTGATGGAGGCCAACAATAAAAGCTGGGCGATCTTTGTTTTCAGCTCCGCCCGGGTTCTGAAATCCTATACCATCAATCAACTGGTAAGACTTGGTATCAGTTGGGTCTGGATGGGGCTGGAAGGGCAGGAGAGCGCCTACGACAAGCTGAAGGGAGTGGATACCCGTGATTTGGTGAAAACTTTGCAATCCCAGGGCATACGAGTCCTGGGCTCCTCGATCATCGGGCTTGAAGATCACCGGCCGGAACATATGGATGCCGTTATCGATTATGCAATCAGTCATGAAACGGTTTTTCATCAGTTCATGCTTTATTCACCGGTTCCGGGCACACCTCTCCATGAAAAACACATGCAGGACGGTACTCTGCTTTCAGAGTCGGAATTTTCCTATGCCGATGCCCATGGGCAGTATCGCTTCAATTACCGCCATCAGCATATTAAGGACGGACAGGAAGGGGAGTATCTGCTGGACGCCTTCCGGCGCGACTTCAAGATCAACGGCCCCAGCCTGCTCCGTTTGATCAGGGTATTGTTGAATGGCTGGCAGATACACAAGAATGATCCCAAGCGTATCCGGGACCGTTTTGCCTGGGAGGTTTTTCCTGTGCGATCAACTTACGCAGGCGCCGTATGGGCGATGAGAAAGTGGTATCGCAACGATCAACGCATTGCCGGACAGGCCGATAAACTCCTCAGGGACATTTACGCCGCGTTTGGATGGACGACTAAGCTGATTGCGCCGCTTATAGGCAGGTATGCCTGGTATACGCTGAAGCGGGAGGAAGAAAGACTTGCCGCAGGATGGACTTATGAGCCTCATCCTGTCTGCGAGAAAAATGTTGCCGCCAGATTGTTCGAGAAGGAAGAGACCGCAAAAAGCAGGGCTGAAGCAGGAAAGATTCATCCTGTAATCAGCGAACCCAAACCAGCATGATACTGCTTGACATTCTTTCATTCAAGCGTACTACCGCGGCACGCGGAACGAAATCAGGATTAGAAAGGGCTCGTATGATCTGGTAAGGTCACCGGCCCCGTTTTCATTGGTAGGAAGGTAAAGTTTATGGTTACTGCAATAATTATCGCAATAGCTTATATCGCCATATTATCGGCTGTTATTGGAGTCGATTTAACCCTGGGTTTATAAAAATATATGGTGACTGCAAAAGTTATTATAATAGGAAGTATGGCAATTGTAGCATTTCTTACCGTGTTTTCCGTTTCCCATCAGAAAACCTCCCAAAAAGATCTTTTGCACCGCGAAATAGGAATTAATTCCATACTTTTCTCTGTAAGCTTTCTTTTCCTCCTGGCCATCCTGATAAAACTTACCTTTTAATCAAACTGCCCCCCTGTCTTCCAACACGAAAAATTGCATAACCGATATCCAAACAAAATGGAGAGATTATAGGTAATGAGTCGGTATTAATAGTATTTGCATTCAATTTTCAACTAATGTATTTAAAATCATTAATATATTGAATAAAAAGGTAACCATGCGAGGCACAAAAAGCTCTAAATCTCAAAGCAAGACGAGGCATTCTCGTATCTTGAAGAAGCCGGTTAAAGACATGAAGATAGTCTTTCAGGATGAGCACGAGCTATTTACAAAACTTATTTCTGCTATACCGGATACTGTTATACTGACAGATGTTCAAGGTAAAATTATTTTTGTGAATGACGTTGGTATCAAGCTTTTAAGATCTACCAGTGCAAAGAAGATTATTGGGAAAGATGCACTTTCGTTTATCGTGCCACAACAACAAAAGAAAGCGAAAAAAAATTTAGCACGGCTGCTCAAGCATTTACCACGACTGTTAACAGGTAATATAAATCCTAATGAGTATACAGTCATTGCTGAAGACGGCAGCCATATACCAGTTGAGATTCATGGGAGTGTTTTAAAAAATACTGATGGCTCACCTTTGGCCAGAGTACATGTTTGTCGCGATATTACGGAGCGCAAGAGGGCTGAGGAAGCTATCATAAAATCTGAGCAAAAATATCGTGCAATCCTGGATAAGGCTCCTGATGCGGTTCTTTTGAGAAATATTCATGGAAATGTAATTGATGCCAATGAGCAGGCAACGAAACTCTTCGGCTATCGCAAGCAAGAACTCATCGGTCAGCACCTTTCCGATATTTATCCCCCTGAGGAATTGGAAAAGGCAAAAAAAGCATTCGATATTGTAAAGCAACGCGGGAAAGCACGTCTCGACGATGCGTATATATTGCGAAAAGACGGCCAGAAAATTAATGTGGATGCAAGTGGAAGTTGTTTCACCGTAAGCAGTGAGGCTTTGTATCAGATCATATTTCGCGATGTGACAGAGCAGCGAAAAAGGCAGGAGCAGTTGAAGAATGCCAAAGTGGAACTGGAAGCCCGAATTGTCGAACGGACCATGGAGCTCATGGAAGCGAATACGGCCCTTAAGGTTTTAATGAGCCACCGTGAGAAGGAGAAATACGAGGATGAAGAAAAGCTTTTAACGAATCTCCAGGGGCAAGTCCTTCCTTATATCCATAACCTTATGAAAGGACAGTTGAATTCGAAGCAGAAAGATGAGCTTAAAATGCTCGAAAAGAATCTTCAAGGTGTCATGTCCGAATTTCTGACTCGTTTTCAATCGAATGTATCGAAATTCACGCCCAAGGAGATTCAGGTAGCAAGCTTGATCAAGGAAGGTATGGGTACCAAAGAAATTGCAAGGCTGATGAATGTATCGACAAAGACCGTTGACATTTTCAGGTACAACATCAGGAAAAAGCTTGGCCTGAATAATCGGAGCACCAATCTCAGGTCCCATCTCTTGTCAATGTAGCCTGTCCATAAAGAAAACCCTCTCATATCCATCCATTGGGGCTATCTGCGCAGGAGCCATGTACTGAACCGTGAATACGGGTATGCGCTGACAGTACTCCTGCAGACATCGAGCAGGCAGCAATTCAACGGGAAATGGACAGATGAGGAGTTATAGTTTATTTGATCCTGTTTAGTCTCTGTCGTGACCTCTGTCATGCCCCCGGTTATCCTTCTCGTCGTGACCTCTGCCCTGCCCATGGTTATCCTTCTCGTCATGACCTTTGCCGTGCCAACGATTACCCTTGTCGTCATGCCTGTCGTCGTGTTTATGTAGCGCCTGGTATTGCGGAACATACACATTATTATACCATTTATCATGCACGAAATAGACAGGCCGGTTGCAGGCGTTGTATTTATGACAATACCTTTTCCAATGTTTCGCATGTCCGGGCGGAACATGCATATAAAGCGGCGGAGGAGGTGCCATACCCACAGGCCCAGGAACGATCACAACGGGGTTTGGATTGATGAGCTCTGGCCTTGGACCGTTTCCGATGTCGATATTACCGTAAAAACCGGGTTGGCCGACGCTGATCGACACGCCGACGTCAGCAGCCTCTGCTGATACGGCAAAAGCGATTGCCATGATGATGAAGAGAAAATGTTTCATGCTGGATTCCTTTCTGTTCGGTCATGATTGATGAGAATGCTTGCGATCTGTTGTTAACAGATATGCTTCTTTTTTGCTGCATCACTATTCATGAATTGTAGGAAAAAGATCATTTCGTTGTCAAGGGAATATTTGAGAGCTTTGGCTAGCCTATGGACAAGATCATTTTTGTGCCATGGGGTATGGTTTGAACAAAACTGTATCATTGGAGTTGCCGTTTTACAACAAAACCGCGAAACGTGCCGATTCAGGAGCGTGCTTTTAAGATGTTGAAATAAATCACATATTTAAAACTCAAATACCTTTGCACCATTCCGAAGAATTTTGTCTTGTACTAAAATGAAAAGTGGCACAATTTTAGCATGCATATATTTGGATATAGTCTGTTGAACATTTCTGTTATGTCAGCAACTAATTCCAGGAAATTCACCAAAAAACATCTTGATTTACTGCTAAATACTGGTAAGTAAACGACCGCAAACAGAAGTGAGGCTGCCGTAAATCTGCAAATACATGGCATGCTAATTGATATTGAGCGCGAAGGCGTTGATTAAACATATGAAGGTTCCAGATCGTAATCAGTTGAAATTGTATATATTTTACTGTTCGAATTGTTTGGATGGAGATAAATTTGAACACCTGTTTCGCGAAGAACAGGGAGATATTTATAACTTTATCAGCCTACCATGTTCCGGCAAAGCGGATCTTCTTTACTTACTCAAAGCATTTGAAACAGGGGCGGACGGCCTTGTTTTAGTCACCTGTCCCCAAAATGAATGCCATTACCTTGAAGGCAATTTACGGGCTGCCAGGCGAACAGCGGAGGTTGAGTCGATATTGAAAGAAGCCGGCATGGGGGGCAACCGTGTGACCGTCCTTCATGTGAATGAAAATGGAATGGGAGATATTGTTTCAAAGATCAAAGAGTTTCGCGAAAAAATATAATGGTTCGGTGAGCGTGGTGAAAAACGAGAAAATATTCTTTGAACAACTGAAAAGCGGGGATTTTGTCGTCACGGCTGAATACTTGCCTAAAGCGGAAACGGATGGATCAGGGATCAAAGCCGCCCTGCCGGCGCTCAAAGAAGTGCCTTCGGGGGTGAATGTATCGGATAATCCTTTCGGAGTCGTCATGTCCAGCCTAGCCGCATCCGTCATCCTGGCCCAATCAGGGATTGAGCCTGTTTACCAGATTGTTACCCGTGACAGGAACCGCATCGCCATCCAGTCCGACCTGCTGGGCGCGGCTGCCCTGGGGATTAGAAATGTCCTTTGCCTTTCCGGTTATCATCAGACTTTAACGGATAATCCCGAGTCGGCGAATGTATATGACCTCGATTCCACCCAATTGCTCAATATCGTAAAAAAAATGCGTGAACAGGGTGAGCTTCTGAATGGTGAGAAGATCGAAGGAGCCTTTCCAATTATAACGGGTGCCGTCGCCAATCCGTACATGGAACCGCTTGACTTAAGCATTATCAGGCTAGGGCAGAAAGTTGAAGCCGGGGCTAATTTTATCCAGACCCATGCGGTATTTGATATCGATGCGTTCCAACAGTGGCTTGGTGCGGCGAAACAGGCCGATATTGCCGGCAAGACGGCGATTCTGGCCGGTGTCTTTCCCCTGGAAAGCGCTGAAGAGGCGGAGATGCTGTCAAATAAATATACCGAGTTCCGGATACCAGCTGGTATCATCGAAAGGCTGAAGTCCGCGGGGGATAAGCAGGCCCAGAAAAAAGAAGGGTTGGCCATCTGTCTGGAACTCATTGATAAACTTAAAAACATGGCCGGACTGAGGGGGATTCATATTCTTTCGGGCGGGAAAGAGGAAACATTGCCGGGGATTTTATCGGCCTCTGGATTATCGGGCAAGCGCTGATGGTGGAGAGCTGATTGTGCCGGAAAAATATCATATAGGAACGAAGCCCGTTCCTCCCAGACGACCGCGAATCGGCAAATACGGTATAGTGGATTGGCGTGAGGATTGTGCAAGGTGCCATAACTGTGTCAAAAAGGCGTGCGTCTATGACCGGCACAGGGATGAGATGAAATATATCAAGAGTCTTGATGCTGTGGATGCTCTGTTCTTTGACTGCATGGGCTGCTTTTCCTGTGTTCAGGATTGTACCAAGAACCTCCTGTGCCTCTCTATTAATCCTGAATATGAAAAGCTCGGAGACAGCTATTGGACACCCGAGATCATTCAAACGACATGGATCCAGGCCGAGACGGCTCAAATTCCTGTTTCCGGTGCAGGCTATGGTGGCAAGTTCTCCGGCTGCGGTTTTGATTCGATGTGGACCGATATGTCGGAAATCGTTCGGCCGACCAGGGACGGGATTCATGGACGCGAATATATCAGTACTGCAGTCGACATCGGGCAGAGGCCGTCTTTCCTTCTTTTGAACGGTGAAGAAGTTGCCAACTATCTGCCTCCCATTCTGTCCAATCCGATGCCCCTGATCATCGATCAAATACCCGGTAAGTACTCCCTCCCGAAACTCGATGCCGTCATCCTGGCAACTGCACTGAAAACAAATCTCATTGCAGTTATCGATTCAAAAAAATGGTCCCTGTTTGAGAACGATGGGGCAAAATACCTGCCGAATGTCGCCTTCTATTTCGCTTACGGCGCCGGTATGGTGCCTGATGACATTTTAAAAAAGACGAGGCTTGCTGAAATAGAAGACGGCGTGGATGTCAAGAGCCGTATCAGTGAATTGAAACAAATCCATCCCGACATCATCGTCTCCGTGCGGGTTGAATTAAATTCCACGGGAATTCAACGGGCCGTTGATCTTGCTGATAGTGATATTGAAGTTATTCATATCGTTGCGGATAATAACGGCCGGGAGATCGGATCGGCAAACCCCATGTTCATCAAGGATATGATCCGAAAGATTCACAGATCCCTGATCGAAAAAGGTGTGAGAGATGATGTGACCATCATCGCCGGAGGCGGGATAGCACTTCCTGAGCATATGGCAAAAGGCCTTCTCTGCGGTGCCGACCTGGTATCGATTGAAATGCCCCTGCTGGTGGGGCTTGAATGCCACTTGTGCCAGGAATGTGAAGAAGGCCATGCCTGTCCCGCTAAAATCGGGGAGATCAGCCTTGAATACGGTGTGGGAAGAATGACCAACCTGATCAGCGCCTGGTATGACCAGTTGATTGAGCTGATGGGTGCGATGGGTATGCGTGATGCCCGACGGCTCAGGGGAGACGTAGGACGAGCCATGTTTTTTGAGCAGCTCGAGGAGGAAGCTTTTGGCAAACTTTTTGGAAAAAGATTGCAGGCTTGAAGATATCATTCCTGAGAAGACACTGAAGACGCGTAAGCCCCAGTTCAAGCAGGAGCGCGTGATACGGTCTGCGCCGCCCAGGTACAGGAATGAAATCTCTAAGTATATCATTTTGAGAAACGAAGAGAAATGTACGCAATGCGGCAACTGTGTTGAAATATGCCCCCAGGGAGTCCACGTCAGGAAGCGCGGCTATAAATATTTTGCCGCGCCGAAAAGTCATCTTTGTTTTGGACCGAAATGCGAGGCAAAGGGATGCTATTGCATTACGGCATGCCCCCGGGGGGCACTGCGAATACAGGAAAACCCGATGATGAAAGCCCTTGGTGACTATCGCTGGCCTGCTGAAATGATTCTTGCTACGTGGAAGATGGCTGAAACCGGCGATGTCCCTTCGGAAGATTACGGGCTTGAATATGAGACGGGAGATTCCGGCGGAGGATTCGACCGCCTCCGGTTTAAATTCCCGGATAAGCCGGCCGTTGAACTTAAAAAAGAGGATATCGATACCGGCATTGAGCTGAATCGCCGCAATGACAGCCGCCCCAGGATCAGGATCGATGTGCCCTGGTATGGCGGGGGCATGTCCTTCGGTTCTGTCAGCAATACGACCCAGCTTTCAAAAGCCCGGGTGGCCGTGGCATGGAATACCTTCACCTGCACGGGCGAGGGTGGGTACATGGAACGGATGCAGCCTTACGACGATCATATGATCACGCAGGTCGCCACGGGCCTTTTCGGTGTCCGGGAGGAAACCATCCAGCGTGTTCCCATCGTGGAATTCAAATATGCCCAGGGGGCGAAACCCGGTTTGGGGGGGCATTTGCTGGGAGATAAAAATACGCCGGCGGTCGCCAAGATGCGGGAAACCGTTGTGGGAATATCCCTGTTCTCCCCCTTCCCGTTTCACAGTGTCTATTCCATAGAAGATCACATGAAGCATATCGACTGGATAAAGCACATCAACAGGCGGGCGCTCATTTCAACGAAAGTGTCGACACCGACCGACGTGGACATGGTTGCCATAGGAAGCTACTCGGCGGGAACGCATATCGTCCACCTGGACGGCGGTTATGGCGGTACGGGAGCTGCGCCGGACATCGCCAAGAAAAACATTGCAATGCCGATCGAATACGCCATCTCCAAGGTGCACAACTTTCTTGTGGATGAAGGAGCGAGGGAACAGGTGACACTGGTGGTCAGCGGCGGAATACGAAATCCTTACGATGTCGCAAAAGCCATCGCCCTGGGCGCCGACGGGGTCGTCATCGGCACAGCGGAAATGGTGGCCCTGGGATGTGTGAGATGCAGACGCTGTTCGACAGGGCGCGGATGTCCACGCTGTATCGCAACGACTGATAAAATACTTGCCGTCAAAATAGATCTTGAATGGGGAGCTCAGAGGCTTATCAATATGTACAACGCGTGGAGAAACGAACTTGTCCGGATGCTCCAGCGTCTCGGTCTTGAAAGCGTATCCAGGCTCAGGGGCCGATCCGATCTGCTGATGCATCTTGACTATACCAATGAGCTTGCGGAGCAAAAAGCGTGAACAGTGATCTGATACAGAGACTGCTTGACTCTAGAAGGAAGCTTCATGGTGGATTTGATCTTCCGGTCACGGTCAGGAAGGGTGAAGAAGAGGGAGGCTGCGGCGTTGTCGGCTTCTGCTGCACCGAACCTGTTCCCGGCAAACATATCTATGAGCCGTCCAAACAGATGCACAACCGTGGAAATGGCAAGGGCGGCGGCATCGCTGCCGTCGGATTTGTGCCGGAACAGCTTGGCGTCAGCCGCGAAATTCTTGAAGATCATTACATGCTGCACATCGCCTTCCTTGAACCGGATGTAAAGGACGATGTTGAAGCCAATTTTATTCTTCCCTGTTTTGATGTCGCCGCTTCGACCATGCTTGATACGGTTGACGATTGGCAAACGATATCCGGCCTTGAAGTGAAGCCCCCTGATGTGTGCCGCTATTTTGTGCGGGTGAAGAAAGACGTTCTCGGTGAATTTATTGACACCAATCAGCTTCAAAAACTCGACCGCCGCGAAGCGGAAGATGAGTACGTTAACCAGAACAGCTTCAAGCTCAACCAGATGTATTATTCCTCCCTCGGTGACAAAAAGGCTTTTGTCCTCTCCCACGGAAGAAACATCATGATCCTCAAGGTGGTTGGTTTTGCCGAAGCCATCGTGGACTATTATAAAGTCAGGGATCTCTGCGCCCACGTATGGATAGCCCATCAGCGTTTTCCGACTAAGGGACGCGTTTGGCATCCGGCTGGCGCCCATCCTTTTACCGGCATCAATATCGCTCTCGTCCACAATGGGGACTTTGCCAATTATCACTCTGTTTCCGAACACCTTCTTCAACGGCACATTGTTCCTCAATTTCTTACTGACACGGAAGTATCGGTCCTGCTTTTCGACCTTTTGACACGGACGTATCACTATTCCCTTGAACACGTGATCGAAGCCTTGGCCCCAACGTCCGAGCTCGATTTTGACCGCCTGCCGGAGGCAAAGAGAAAGCTGTACAGGGCGATACAGGCCACGCACATTCACGGTTC
>JBEKJA010000070.1:0-10277 GCA_050011475.1 Syntrophales bacterium | reverse complement strand
CATGACTCCCAATGAGGTTTACTGGAACACCATACCGAAGTTTAAGGAAGCGGTATGAACCAGGGCAGCTATCCACTTATAACCTACTGCAGGTTGTCTAAAGAACCTAGACCACCTCTCTCTTGCCAGAGTCCCATCCTATCATGTAGACAGATAGGCCAGCATGGTATTTTTATTTTATGGTTTTATTATTTTACACTTATTCCTGCATCTGTATTAACATTCAGGCCACATTAGTACAAGTTGGTAGATAACGTCTCACGGCATTTAGGACATTCATGATAAACAAGATTCCCGTCATGTCGTTTCCTATCACAACTCCAACACCATATCTTTCCGCATTTTCGACACCTTCCAAATGGTGCACCAAGTATATTTCTTCCAAGTCGGTACAAATCTGGAACCTCAGCCTTACACCGGAAACAATAAAGCGTTGATCCATATTCAAATCTTTTCCCATCCCACTTTTTTGTCTGCCATCTCTTTTTTCCCCCCGAATATCCAAATAACTTCTTCCAGAATGACATGATTACCTCTTTTCAGTTATAGCTTCGTATCTCGTGAATACTATCCCTGACATTTGTATTACATTTTAATTTAGAGTTCTGCCATTTATAATTATAGTTTGGAAGCTTGCATAAATCATAAATGGCAGTGTCAAACGATTTCAGGAAGGAAGCATTTTGCTGGCTACTCCTAGTAACGAACGAATTACGTCAACAATGAAATACATTAATTATTGTTGGAAACATACTACAAAGGATTGCTGACATTGCTCTATGAGGAGGTTTTTCATGATAAACAATCCTCATTTCGATTTCATCAAAACTGAATCCCCCTCTTTTGGGCCATGATCATCATCTGTTCCGCACTTGTGGACGGGGGCGTTCTATATTGCCCTTCAACCTTTCTGACAAGAACGAGGGCCCCGGCGGGGCATGCCGTAATGCATAGTCCGCAGCCGATGCAGCGATCAGGCAGAACCTTCACCATATTAAAGTCATTTATTCGAATAGCCTCCATCTGGCAGCGATCGATGCAGGCCTCGCATCCGGTGCACTGACCTTCCTCGACTGAGGCAAAATAATTGGTGAAGACATACTCCGCCGGATGGGGCATTTCCTTGATAGACTTCAGGATACCGCAACAGTCCCCGCAGCAGTTGCACATCCCTGATGGATTCTGTGCCGTTGCCGGCTGTGTCACCAGGCCTGTATCCCGACATTTTTCCAGGATCTTGATCGCCTCTTCCACTGTAACCTGTCGGCCCATACCGTAATCGAGATAATACTGCGCCATGCTGCCAAACATGAAGCAAGCCTCTAACGGCCTGTCGCATCCCTCGCCCACGAGGTCTTTTCCTTTCCGGCATAGGCAATCCGTCACGACAATGGTCTTAACATTTCTCAGAATTTCCCGGGCATCTTCAAAAGGCGCGACATGCTGGCCGGCTTCGATGGCCTCCTGAACCGGAATAGTCCGGAGAAAAGATTCTGCACTTTTGGCGATGGCCTTGCTAAATCCCGCACTGAAATATCTTTCCAGAAGCTCGACAAATTCCCTATCCACCCGCTTGATCTGGAACTCCATGAGGCCATGCATAAATGGGATGGCGCCGTATCTTACCGTTTCCCCCTTTTTTTGGCGGAAGAGAAGTCCACGGCTAGCCATGTCCTCCAGATTAGCTAACACCTCGCTGACCGATTTGCCCGTACGTTGGGCGACGGATTCGGGAAGCTCCAACATGGGAGAAAGTTCCATAAACAGGACGGCATCATCTTTGGAGAACAGCCTTCTCAGAATCTCCAGTTCAATCCCCGACTCTGTGGCAGGGAATCCGATGGAATACATATCCAATCGTTCCTGCAGTGCGCGAAACACATTTTGTTCCATAATTTTCCTCCTGAAACGTAATGCTTGCGACTTATGCTCACTAATTATCTTTTAACGCCATATATGCCTATAAATAAAGACCGTGTTTTGATGGGACACCGGAGTCAGTTTGATTTAATCTTTTTTGATAAGAACTTCCTTTTGCGAGGAAGGAGTATAGGGAAATCATTCTTGTATGTCAATGAAAACTGGCCACAAAATATAGAGTTTGGAGTTGATGCATGCAGGATGGATGTGAATGGGAAATGTGTCTGATGCCTAGGAATAGCGCGAGCAAATCAAATAATAATATATTTTTGCGAACCAACTTGATACAATTTGTCCAAATCCATTCGATGATATACATATATTGAGGTGTATGATGAAACCCACCGAAAGACTCAATCTGAAAGAAGTATCGGATCTTCTGAATCGATGCTGGATGACTCATGACGGCATGTGGTTCTACCATTGCCTCAAGGAGTTTGGAATCGCCAGGGCCAACCAGCTTAACAAGGCAGCCATAAAATCCCTTGCCCCCATCGAGATCGGGCGGATAAAGAAGGTTTTGGGAATTGAAAAAATAGAAACATTTGAAAAGTTCAAGTCCTTCTGCCAGGATGCTTTCGACCTGTTTATTCCTGATTTCATGGGCGCTCGTATGACTTTCCCAGAGAAAAATGTTTTACATTGGGAATTTATTCCTCAAAAGTGTTTCGCCTTCAGGGGAATGCAGCCTCTTGGTGTAATAGATGACTATGATTGTGGTGTTATCTACCGTGTCGCCTGCTGGATCGACAGCTTGGGGATTGAATATACCATTGATCCTTCCATCGGAAAATGCATGATGCATATTAATGGATTTTGTACGGGGAATTTTCGACTGAACCTGAAGTGAAGCTTCACTTTATGAAGGGCAGGTACCATGCAATAACCAGTTTCTCGCTCCCTGTGGGCTCTATTGCGGTGTCTGCGGTATATATATAGCCTCGAGGGACAAAAATAGAGGTTTTATGGAACGCCTCCTTGGTGTCTACCAAAGCAAAATACCAGGTTTGGATAAGTTAACGGTAAAGGATCTTGAGTGCGATGGATGTCTCTCCAATAGGAGATCATTCTTTTGTAAGCACTGCAACATTCGAAGCTGCGTTCAATCCAGGCAATACGATGGTTGCCATCAGTGTGTTGAATTCCCCTGCGATCACATTGATAAGTTTCCTGTACCGGTGGGAAAGAAGGTCATACTGCGTGCGATTCCTTACTGGAGGGAACATGGCACAGAAAAGTGGGTATGTGACGAGGAGGCCCGATACACATGTCCGGCATGTGGAAACCGGCTCTTTCGGGGAGCCAAACGCTGCAACAAATGCAAAATGGAAGTAGATCGGGACTGAGAATCAGTTGTCCAGCAAATACCTCATGGTTCCGATGATTGTTGTAATAACAAAGAATCAACGATTACCAATAGAAAGATAGCACTTATAAGGAAATGTTTCTCAGGTATGATAAGGTTGACAATGGTGATACTCGGAAAGCCACTGACAAATTTGAAGGTTTCTTGAAAAGTGTTGACCAAAACGTTGACCAAGTGCCAAAAAATGAAAAAAGGGTTAATTCAAATTCTGAACTAACCCCTTGATTTTGTTATTTGGTGCCGAAGCCGGGACTTGAACCCGGACGGGTTGTGCCCACTACCCCCTCAAGATAGCGTGTCTACCAGATTCCACCACTTCGGCAAATCATGAAAAGAGCTGATGTCCAGCAAGCTGGCTTTTACCTTGCCGGATTTTTTTTGTCAATACGAAAAGGCATCCTGCCCAGCATACCATCTGGAATTCCCGTTTGAAATTTGGCCCTATTTGGAAGGAACAGCAGGAATTTGGGGCGCTGTCGGTGCCGCAGGTTGTTGTGCGGACGATGTAACGGGTTTAGCCGGCATCGGCGGAAGAGCACGTTTTGATAATGGAGCATTTCTCCCTGGAACGGCACGTCGCTCTGCAACGGTACTGCCTCTTTGAAGCGCAAAATATGACAAACTCAGAGAAGTCAACATGAAGACAACTGCTACGACTGTAGTCATCTTCCCAAGGAAAGTGGTCGGTCCACTGCTGCCGAAGATAGTCTGGCTGGATCCGCCAAATGCCGCTCCCATGGAAGCCCCTTTGCCGGCTTGGAGGAGGACGACAACAATCAGAATGACACAAACAATAATATGAAGAATCATTATCAGAATCTGCACGTTAAAAACCCCTTTACAAATCGTATTTGATAATTCGTATAAAAGAATCCAATATCAGACTCGCCCCGCCCACAAGAGCACCATTGATGTCCTGCATGGCCAATAAAGTGCGGATATTGTCCGGATGGACACTACCCCCGTAAAGGATTCTGATTTCCTTCGCCACTGTCATACCAAAGGATTCATTGATCCACTGGCGAATAAATCCATGAATTTCCTGGGCTTGATCCGGTGAAGCTGTTCTGCCCGTACCAATGGCCCATACCGGCTCATACGCAATTATGAGCCGGTTTATAACATTGAAAGCAAGATCGTGCAACGCCTCTTTCAATTGCCGCTCAATCGTGTCCGATGTTTTGCCCGCATCACGCTGCTGAATCGTTTCCCCAACGCATAATATTGGAATCAAACCATATTTTATGGCCGCTAAAACCTTGGCGTGGATCAATTCATCCGATTCTGCGAAAAGAGTCCTGCGTTCCGAGTGACCGACGATGACATGACTGCAGCCCGCATCCAGAAGCATTGGTCCTGATATTTCACCTGTAAAAGCCCCCTGGGGTTGTTCATGAATATTCTGGGCTGCCAGACCAACGGATGAGCCTGCCAAAACCTCCGCAACCGGTTTGAGTGCTGTAAAGGGAGGCGCAATGACCACTTTCCGATCCTGTAGATCGGAAACCTCCTGTCGGAGCCGGCCGGCAAAATCAACAGCTTCACCGACTGTTTTGTACATCTTCCAATTGCCAACTAGTAATGGATAGATCATAGTTTGTTGCCGATATGGATTGCCAGGTCTCTCAGTCGGCATGAGTAGCCGCTTTCATTGTCATACCAGGCAAATATTTTAACGAACGTTTTGCCAATAACATGGGTCAGTGGTGCATCCACTATTGCCGAATACGGGCTGCTCGTGAAATCAACAGAGACAAGCTCCTCTTCACAAAACTGAATAATGCCTTTCAGCCTGTCTTCCGCTTCCGACTTCAGGATTGCATTCACTTCCTGAGTAGTGACAGGGCGAGCCACTTCTACGGCCAGATCCGTGACTGAAACATTCGGAGTAGGTACCCGCAGGGCGATGCCGTCAAGCTTGTTTTTCAGTTCAGGGATCACTTCGGCAACAGCCTTTGCGGCTCCGGTGGTCGTGGGAATGATAGAAAGGGCCGCAGCCCTCGACCGACGAAGGTCTTTATGGGATCCATCAAGCAGTCTCTGATCCATCGTGTAGGAATGAATGGTCGTCATAAGGCCCCTGACGACTTTGAAATGATCGTTCAAAACTTTAACAACAGGGGCAAGACAGTTCGTCGTGCATGACGCGTTGGAGATAATGTGCTGCGTTTTGGGGTCATACTGATCTTCGTTCACACCCATCACGAAGGTACCGTCTATTCCTTTACCCGGTGAAGCCATAATTACTTTTTTTGCACCCGCAGCGATATGGCCCGTCAGCTCATCTTTCTTGCGAAATTTGCCTGTGGCTTCAATGACAATATCAACCCCCATATCGCTCCATGGCAATTCGGCAAGGTTGCTTGTCACATTGGTGACCTTGATTTTCCTTCCATTGACAATGAGACCTTCCTGGTAAGTCCCAACTGCACACTGAAGCGTCCCATGAACGGAATCGTATTTTAAAAGATGAGCCAAAACATCCAGTTTTGCACGTGAATTGACTGCTATAATATCCAACTCTTCGTATCCCAGACAGGCACGGATGAGATAACGGCCTACCCTGCCGAAGCCATTGATTGCAACCTTAATGCTCATTCTCTTGATCCCCCTGTGGATGGTGCGGATTTGGTTCTTCCGGCTAACTTATCCAAAGCTTTCCCGCGTGCCTTCTAACAACAGGTAGGGCGGATAGTCAATATTTTTTTGTAGATCTGAAATTCATTGCCATGGATGAATAGATTTTGTATGTTGCATCGCCTAAGAAACATGTGAAAGGAGTCAACTAATGGTAAATAAGGCAATCCTGATCGGCAGGTTAGGAGCAGATCCAGAGGTCCGTTACACCCCGGATGGAACAATGGTTACGAACTTTCGTCTGGCCACGGATGAGCAATTCAAGGACAAGAGCGGTCAGAAAACACAGCGGACAGAATGGCATCGTATCGTCACATTCGGTAAACTCGCTGAAATCTGCGGCAACTATCTGGTTAAAGGTAAACTGGTTTACGTAGAGGGCAGGATACAGACCCGAAGTTGGGATGACCGTGATGGAGTGAAACGGTTTACCACGGAGATTGTAGCAAACAGCATGCAAATGCTTGATATGAAAGGCCAGGGCAGGAGTGAGCAGGATGCCTCAACAGATCAGGTACCTCCGGTAGGCGAATCCGCCCCCTTGGATGAGGGAGACGTTCCTTTTTAGGGCTGTCAGGACCAAGCGATGGCATCAATAAGGGCCTTTACAGGATATTGAGATGCCATCGTCATTTTGGTTCTATTTTTTTTGTGGGTCTGGCTTCTTTTCAATTTTTTCAGGCTCATGGCTGCTTTTCTTGAAGTTTCTTATCCCTTTTCCAAGTGCACTGCCTATCTCCGGGAGTTTACCCGCTCCGAAGATAATAAGGATAATCACCAAGATGATTAAAAGTTCCGGCATTCCGATGCTTCCTAACATGATGCACCTCTGTTTTCTAAGGCAGCTTCAGATGAATGATCTGCCCCGGCTGGCCGAGTTTTCCAAGAGATCTTCCCTGGAATTCTATCTCGACCCCATCGGCGTTACCTATATCGATTAAGAATCTCTCGCGGGCATTTCGTTCCAGTTTTTCTCCAGGTTTCATGATGACCTGGTATGGTTCTTTATCATCCTCAGAAATCCTGAGCCAGGTTAAATCTTTGGCTTCTATAAGCATATGATAGGCTTGGGCTGAAGCCGCTATTTCAGGAACGGATGATTCCTGAACGGCGGTGGAAGAAGTCGCAGGGATATTCCCTGGAATATTTTTTTCAAGTGATGCAGGCACTGTGGCCGAAGATGGAACCGGGGCTGACGCAGCATTCGTCTTGCCTTCTGAAGGCTGGGGGACGGCTGGTATCACCGAAAGTGCAGACGTAACATTCTGGGGAGGCCGAATGACCTGATTCCGTGCATCTTCCCTTATGGACCTGTTATGAATAAAAACCGCCAAAATCACTGCCAAAGCAATTATTGCAGCTGTTGCCGCCCAAGCAATTTTTTGATAATCACGCCCGGGAATTATATTCTTTTCCTGCTGGTTTGTATCACTATTGCCGACTTTTCTTTTTTGGGAATCAAGATATTTTTCATAAATTGCCAGAAAGGGGCGGCTATCAGTTCCAAGAAAGTCAGCATAAGACTTTATAAAACTCCTAGTATATATGGGCGGCGGTAAACGGTGAAACTGTCCACCTTCGATCGCATCCAGATGAGTATCACTGATCCTGGTTTTTTCGAATACATCCTTCAGAGTCAAACCGGATGCTTCGCGGATCTCCCTAAGATCAGGCAATGTTTCCTTGACATCTTCGTCAATGGATCCCCTCACGGGGATTTGTTTATTTTTCAGCATGGCTTTTTCTAACATCATTTTCCGCATGAGACAACATAAAGATATCATTATAAAGCCAACGGATCAGGAATTGCCTTTCCCAATATATCCTGCTATGAACCTGACAGGTTGATTATCAAATTATTTCTGGATACCTTTGATATGGTCTATATGAAAAAATTTGCAATTGCGACAGCGCGGCAGGCTGGACTCTATCTTCGGGATAATTTTTATAAAAGCCATGCCGTTACGTTCAAAGGTACCATCAATATCGTAACAGAGGCTGACAGGGAAGCTGAAGAAATGATACTGCATGCAATCAGAAGCGAATTTCCGGATCATGATATTCTGACTGAAGAGACTCCGGGAACTGATCGCGGCCGATCCATAAGGTGGATTATCGATCCCCTGGACGGTACGACAAATTATGCCCATGGATTTCCGGTATTCTGTGTATCCATAGCCCTTGAAGTGGACGGCCTTGTTAATTTGGGGGTCGTGTATCATCCCATGCTTGAAGAGTTATTTGTGGCGGAGAGGGGAGGAGGCGCTCTTCTAAACGGATATCCTATTCATGTATCCCCGATCGATGATCTTTCCAGAAGCCTGCTTGCGACCGGATTCCCTTATGATATCCGGGAAAGCGAGCAAAATAATATCCGCTACTTCCATGCAATGGCCCTCCAGGCCCAGGCCATCCGCCAGGCCGGCTCTGCGGCCCTCGATATGGCTTATGTGGCTGCGGGCCGGTTCGACGGTTTCTGGGAACTCAAGCTGATGCCCTGGGATACTGCAGCCGGTCTGCTGTTGATAGAAGAAGCGGGCGGTGTCGTTTCGGATCTTTTTGGTAACCCTTTTCAATTAAACACACCCAGTGTTCTTGCTTCAAATGGTTTGATTCATGAACAGATGATGGAAGTTTTAAAGAACTCCTGAAGCATCCAAAATCCTGACTCCCCTATCATCTTATACTTACCGATACTTACCGGATTTTTCACTTTACCCCATGAATCTTCCGTATTGCCTTGACATGAAAAAATTGGTGAATATATTAGCGTTGAAATGAGAAATGAGCATAAATATCGTGGTCTTACTTATATTTGGCTAAATGAGAGCTTCGGTTAAGGAGGGTAGTGGAATGTTTGGTACCCGATTTTGGAACATTGGGAGATTCTCGGATGTCCTGCCTGAGATGCAAAGGCTTCAAAGGGAGATGAATCGTGTACTTTCATTTATTACGGAGCCGTATGGTGATGATGAATTCCCGCCTATGAACGTATGGATCAGTGAGAGCGATATTATTGTAACGGCTGAAATTCCAGGCATTGATCGTGACCAATTGGATATTTCCATTACGAACGATATTCTGACAATCAGCGGTCAGCGAGATCGGGAAGTATTGAAAGCTGTTGAAAGCTATCACCGGCAGGAACGCAATTATGGAAAGTTCGCCAGAACACTGCAAGTGCCGTTTAATCTCGATTCTGAGAAAGCGCAGGCAAAATACGAAAAGGGAATTCTTCATATTAAAATGCCCAGGGCAGAAAGTGACAAGCCAAAAAAAATCACTATTACGACCGCTTAATGCGTATGACGGAGAATACTTGCTATGATTGATGAAATAAAAGATGGCAAAAAACAGGAAGCGTCTGTTCCAGCGGAACCCGAGCGGACGAGGAGCAAAAAATTGTATTTGCCGTGGGTTGACATATATGAAACCAAGGATTCCATAGTGCTCATCGCCGATATGCCGGGTGTGGATGAAAAGTCCGTTGATGTTACCATTGAGAAAAAGGTCCTCAAGGTGACGGGTGCGGTAAGGACGACGAAATACGAGGGGCACAGCATTGCGTATGCGGAATACGATGAAGGTGATTATGAAAGAGAATTTATAATATCCGATGAGGTTGACAGGGACAATATTGATGCTATAATTAAAGATGGAGTGCTTCACCTGACGCTACACAAGGCGGATCATTTCCAGACAAAGAAGATAGTGATAAATGCGGCTTAAGTATTAAGACAAGGAGGCGAGTTTTATGAACGTAAGACATCTGGTTCCTTCTATTTGGAGGAGAGGGTTGGTACCTGTCAGTCGTGAGGTCGATTATCCTTTCAGCAGCTTGCAGGGAGGTTTGAGTCGTCTCATTGATGATTTATGGGGAGATTTCAGTATGATCCCCTATGGGTCTCTGGACACTAGTATCGGTGGGTTCAGTCCTTCCGTTGATGTTAAAGAGACGGATAAAGGGCTGGTAGTTACTGCGGAGCTGCCGGGACTGGAAGAGAAAGACGTGGAAGTCCTCCTGACAGATAGTCATTTGGCTATCAAGGGAGAAAAGAAGATAGAAAAAGAGGAGAAAGATGAGAATTACTACTCTTGCGAGCGGTCCTTCGGTTCATTCAGCCGAATCGTGCCTCTCCATGATGGGTTAGACACAAAACATATTGAAGCAAGCTTCAAGAATGGAATTCTCACCGTGGAAATTCCAAAAACCGAGGAAGGTGCGATGGCAAAAGGGACAAAAATCCCGATTAAAACCGCTTAACCGCCATTCATCCGGAAATCCCGGATGGTTTACCAATAACACAGAAGCTGTCTTGGTGCTGTCTTGCATCGGGGCAGCTTTTTTTGTCAT
>JBEKJA010000069.1:0-10291 GCA_050011475.1 Syntrophales bacterium | reverse complement strand
GTATCCATGCGGGGCATGGATCTCGATCACATCGAACCCGGCGATGACAGCCAACTGAGAGCTATTTGCAAATTCCTTCTGTTCACTGTGAATCTCTTCAATTGTCATCTCCCTGGTCATCTGTCCTGTCATAAAAGTGCGGGGGTGCTCCACTACCCTGAATATATCGTCACAGCCTTTAGGTGTCTTTTCTGCGGCAATCTCATAGGGCAGCCCTGCTGTCGGCGCCGGCGCCAGTTTATGGTGATCGTAAGAGTGCCCTTGACGGCCAAAGCCGATCGTCATCTGGATCGCCGACTTTGCACCAAAATGATGGATCGTGTCGCTCAGCATACTGAGACCTTGCATATGCCCCTGGTGAAAGAGGTAAAGATTTCTACCCCACACAAACTCTGCAGCTAAACGGGTCCCCATAACTGCACCTGTGCTTACCAGTGCTGTTCCACCTTTCGCACGTGCGGCAAAATAGGCTAGCATCTGTGGAGTAGACTCTCCATTGAAGCCCGACATTGTTTCGTTCATGGGTGCGAGTGAAATGCGGTTCTTCAGTTCAATCGGCCCCAGTTTTATGGGTTTAAAAATGTGTTCAAAATGTTTCGACTTCTCTTCTTTCATGTCCTTATCCCCCTTCTTATAGTGTATGTGTCATTTTGTTTTCTTGATGCGTCTCTTTGTATCAATGCCTAGAAGCCTGGCCAGGTTCCCACCGAAGATCTTCGCTTTATCTTCATCCGTGAGTGGCATATAACCATAGCCTTCCTGCATATCCTCCGGGATCTGGAAATTCACCAATCCTTCAACGGCCCCCTTGATCTGTGCGCCAAAGCCAGCGTAATCACATCCCCAGGTGATCTTGTCTGGACCGACCCAGCGCATGGCCTCGCCCAGGATCTTTGCAAACTTCCGGGGTGCAGTGCCAGCCCATGGCACAAGAAGACTCAAACAGATGTAAATGTTGGGATGCCCCATGGCGATCATGTTGAGGTCATCACAGTAAGGATACCCTGCATGAAAGGCATTAATTTTCAGGTTGGGAAAATCGCGTGCCACATCATCGAGCTGTAAGGGCAAGGCATATTTGCTCTTGCCAGGCGGTACCCAGCAGAACCCCGTATGGATATCCAGCACGATTCCCAGTTCTTCCGCCTTCTCATAGAACGGCCAGATGTCAGGATCATTAATGTAGGTATCTTCCGGAGGGTAAAATTTAAATATTTTCGCTCTTTTTTCCTTGACCCAGTATTCGAGCTCCCAGATGGTATTCTTCACACCTTTGTATTTGATGGGGGAAACGTTGGGCTGGTACATGAAACGTTCGGGGTTACTTTCCACAACCTTTGCCATTTCGCCATTGGAAACCCAGCGGCTCGTGTATCCTGTTGTGTCCATCATGGATTCCGGCAGCAGGCACGCAATGTCGACGCCATATTTATCCATAGCTTTGAGCAGGCTTGCCGGATCAGCATTTTTTACCATCTCCCATTCTTCCATCCCTACCAGGTAAGGCGCAAGCATCTTCGGGGGAGCTCCGAAGATCAGCGGTCGCTTGATGCTTTCAATTGCCTTCCACCAGGACTGGACACCCGGGAAATGGTTGATGTGCGTCATATCCCCGATGAGGTGGGCTTCCGGATCGATCTTGAAAAAATTGTCCTTGACTTGCTGGTCGCTCATACATCTCCTCCTTTATTTATTTTCGTTTCAGCTGATCATCCTGTCTTTGCCTTCCCAGAATTTCTGCTTGACCTCCTTCTTCATGATCTTGCCGATGATGGTCTTGGGAATATCCTCCCAGAAAGCCACTGCCTTGGGACATTTATAGCCGGCCAAGGTCTTCTTGCAGTGCTCCATGATCTCCTCCTCCGTTACAGTCTTGCCAAGTTTCAGGACAACCACAGCCTGAACGATTTCACCCCACTTTTCGCTAGGCGAGGAAACGACGGTGCACTCTTTGACCGCAGGGTGTTGATAAATCACATCTTCCACTTCTTTGGGGTAGACATTCTCTCCGCCTGAGATGATCATGTCCGCCTTGCGGTCCGTCATGTAAATGAACCCATCCTTATCCATGTAGCCCATGTCGCCAGTATGATACCAACTCCCCTTCAGGACCTCATTGGTAAGCTTTGGATTCTTCCAGTAACCCATCATAATGTGTTTACCCTTGGCACATATCTCACCCTTCTCACCCGGACCCAGTGTCCGGTCATCTTCATCTACAATCTTCACCAGGGAGCATGGCGCGGGTTTCCCGGCGCTCGCGAGATATTTCGATTTTTCACCATCAAGATGATGATCCAGCCAGTCGAGCATACTGACAGCTGCACCGGCTGTTTCCGTAGCCCCATATCCCTGGGCAAATTTGTTTCCGAATTTGCGAATACATCTTTTAAGGACCTCCACGGGGAAGGGACTGCCGGCATAGGAAAGAATTCTGAGGCTGGAGAGGTCGTACTTTTCAACATCCGGATAATCCACCATCCAGCCGTAGATCGTGGGCACGAGATTCATGTGGGTACATTTTTCCTCTTCGATGAGTTTGAAAATGGATTCTAAGGATGGTCTTCGGTTGATGCAGGCTTTGCCCCCCACCACCATAATGGCCAGAATGGGCCACCAGGATACATGGAAAATCGGCAGGACAAAACAGGTGGAGTCATCCCGGGTCAATCCCATGGAAAGGGCAGCCACGATGCCCGAAAGCATGACATTCCGATGGCTGAGCATGACGCCCTTCGGCAATCCGGTTGTCCCTCCCGTGTACATGAGGACAGCCAGATCATCTTCCTGCACGTCATACAGATCGATATCAGGTTCATCATCGGTAGAATCTTTCAGGAGTGCCTCGTAATCGAGAAAATCCTGAATCGCATTATCAAAGGTGATCCAAGTTTTGATGTTTTTCATCTGCTCCCTGAGCTTTACGGCCCGTGCTTCATGGGCATCCCCGACAATAAAGAGCGATGCCTCACTATCCTTAAGGATGTATATGATTTCATCATCACCAAGCCGGATGTTGATCGGAGTTACACTCATGCCGATCTTGGCCGCAGCGAAGTAAGCCTCCAGGTACTTCGAACAGTTTTCTGCCATGATGGCGACTCGGTTGCCTTTTCCGTAATGGAGCTTCACGAGGGCATTCGCAAACTGGTTGATCCTCTGGTTGAATGCCTTATATGTGAATCTTTTACTTTCAAAAACTACGGCTGTATTTTCTGGAAAGATCATGGCACCGTTGCGTGGAATATCTCCTAAGGTATACATGTGTCCTCTCCTCGCTCATCCGGCATTATGCCCAGGATTTCGGCAATCCCTGGAACTGCATCAACATATTACGGCTCATCTCGTTGGAGATGGGGGAAAACTGGATCTGGTAGGCATCTCTTGCAAACATGGATACAACGTATTCGTCACAGATCCCGTAACCTCCGAAAATCTCGGAGCCATATGTTCCCGCATGACGAGCTCCCTCCGCTGCGACGAGCTTGGCCATGGTGGCCTCGAGGTGATAGGGTTTGCCATTGTCGCACAGCCATGCAGATTTGTAGGTCAGGTTTCGGGAGTTCTCCAGGTTGATGTACATGTCCGCCAGGTAGTTCTGGAGAATCTGGAAACGGCTGATGGGTCCACCGAATGCATTGCGCTCCTGTGCATATTGAAAGCAGAGTTCATAAATGGCGGCAATGATGCCCACACCCATCATGGCCACGCCGATACGCTCCGGATTGAGCACCGTCATGATCTCCATATAGGCATTTCCCTGCGTTCCAATCAGGTTCTCTTTGGGGACTTCCACATCCTCATAAAAGATCTCGACCGAATCACAATGGTGGCAGCTAAGTTTCTTGATTCTTCCGATGGTCACGCCCTTGCTTTCCCTGGGAACCATGATGGTGCTGAGGGAGCGGCTGCGGGACTTGTCCTTCTCTGTTTTGCAAATCGTAATCAGGGAATCGGCGACATGCGCGCCGGTGATGAACACCTTCTGGCCGTTGATGACCCAGCGGTCGCTCTTTTCCTCGGCCGTGGTCTTGATGGCTCCGAGAATATCCGTACCACCGGCGGGCTCAGTCAGCGCCATGCAGGTTTTGAATTTCCCTTGTCCAATGAGAGGAAGGTACTTTTCTTTCTGTTCCTTGGTCCCGAGCTCACTGATGAACCGCACTCCAAATCCCATCGTGACTCCCACGGCCAGGGCCACGGACATGGATCGCTTGCAGATCTGCTCAAAAGCGAGCATACCATCGACCTGGCTCAGCCCCTGACCGCCATATTCCGGCGGGATGGATCCCCAGAAAAAGCCAAGATCCACAAATTTCTGCCAGAGCTCGTCCGGCGGGAAATCGCAATGTTCGTCCATCCATTTCACATATTCCCAGTTCAACTCCTTCTCGCAGAAACTTTTAAAGGTCTGCTGGATGATGAGTTGTTCCTCTGTAAGTCCGAAATTCATTGATGATCTCCTTTATGATTAATGGTTCTATTTTTTTACATCCGAATCGATATTGGCCTGTTTCTGCTGCTTGACCAGGTCCTCGGGTTTCTTTCTGAAGCCTTCCATCACGGCTTGAATGTCTGGGGAGTAAACAAGCCATTGAATGGCATTCCGCTCCAGGGCCAGCGCCGCATCCAGGCTGCCACATTCCAGGGATCGCCCCATGACTTCCTTGCCCATGCGCAGGGCAATCACCTTTTTCGAACTGATATTCGCAACCACTTCACTGAATTTCTGTTCGAACTCCTCATCCTTGAAGACACGGGTCAGGAATCCCATCTCGTACATGTCGCGGGCGGTGAAGTCCTTGCGTCCGCTGTAGAGCACCTCGCGTGCCCGGTAGATGGGCATGGCCCGTGCAATGCGGACCGTGCCGCCCCATCCGGGGAGAATCCCCATGTTAATCTCAGTCGTTCCGAATTTTGCTGTTTCCTTTGCATAAATAAGATCACACATCAGTGCTAACTCGAGGCCACCTGCCAGGCAATGTCCTGTGACCTTGGCGATGACCACCTTTTCACAGAGCTCAATGGCCTTGCCGATTCCGTAACCGTCATGGGCAAGCCAGTTCATCGATTCGATGTGTTCCGCAAGGGATGGAAAGACACTGAGGTCGCCACCGGTGCAGAATGCTTTTCCCGAACCGGCCAAAACGACAACTGCCACACTAGCTTCATCTCTCACCTTACGGAATGCATCGAGGAGTTCAGAGGCCATTTCTCGGTTAATTGCGTTATATTTGTCCGGACGGCTCAGCGTGATGTTACACACCGTCCCCTTTACTTCATATAAAATGGTTGTATATACACTCATAGTTGCAGTCCTCCGGTTTCAGGGTCTATTTTTTTACCGGCCGGAAATATGGCAGATTGAAACCTCCCCGATCGTGAAACGTTACTTCGACATCCATGCCAATCTTGATGTCGGCCGGGTCGCAATCCACAATCCGGGTCATCATCCGGATGCCTTCCTCCAAATCCACAAAGGCGATGGTGTAGGGAAGCTCATCCATAAACTTGGGCTCGACCATGCTGTAGGCCGTGGAAAAGGTGAAAATCTTGGCTTTCCCTTTTCCCTCGATCCAATCCAGGTTCCCAGACCAGCACTCCGGGCAGTACTTGCGAGGATAGAAAATTTTGGACTGGCAATCCTTGCAGACTTGAATCAGAAGCTTTCCCTGTTTCGTTCCTTCCCAGAATCTCTCCGACCAAGGCTGAGTCTCAGGGACCGGTTTTATCATATCGAAATCCATATTCATTCCCTCCCCCATATGCTTGCAATGATGTTGAACCCAGATCCACCGGATGTATCCTGGTACACATATTTACAGTTTTTCACCTGGCGTTCCCCGGCCTTGCCCATGAGCTGCCGGGCCGTTTCGACATAGGTCGCGGCACTCACGCCGGAACCGGTATGCCCGCGTCCCGGTGCATCGCCGATCGTTGCCCAGGGAATGTCGCCTCCGAAGGACATCCGCCCCTGCAAAAAGTATTTGCCTGCCTGACCGGGAGGCGCCACTCCCAGTGCCTCTGCCATGATCGGGTGCGCCAGAGGATAGGCAAGGTAGATGTTCCAGAGGCTCACGTCTTCCTTTTTGATCCCTGCCTGGGCCATTGCCTCCTTCGCCGTCATTTTGAATCCTTCGCTCACCTTACTGAAGTCCCGCATCACGGTCGTCCCACTGAAATAACGAACGGATTCCCCCAGTTTGTAGGCCGCAGGACGCTTCATCTTCTTGGCATCCTCTGCGGATACGATCACCATGGCACAGCCGCCGTCGCCCAGCACGTTGCTCTCCCGTTTATGCAGGGGGGTATTGAGCAGGTCAGATGCCAGAACCTTCTGCACCGAGGGAACCTCCTTGCCATAGAAAAACGAATTCGGATCCTTTGCGGCCCAGCTCCTCAAAGCAGTTACTACCGATGCCATCTCCTCCGGGGTGCAGCCGGAATCATGCATGAAACGGTTTGCAATCAGTCCCATGACGATGTTGTACGTCGTGCCGAAGGGGTATTCCCATTGAAGGTCCACCCCGGCCTTGGCAAAGAAATTGATCTGATCGACTAGGGGGATGGTGGAATGAACGGTCACATGGGGAATGAGGACCGCTTTGGCAAGACCGTGTTCGATCCAGTGCTCTGCCATCCGAATACAGTTTGAAGTTGATGCACCGCCGGCATTGCATAGAACCGTGTCCTTGCATCCCTTGAGTCCTAGCTCCTCCGGCAGTTTGCCGAAGGAGAGCTCTGCGGTGATCTTCGGCTGGGCCTGGGGCGATACGATCACGGCTCCTTCGATGTCATTCTTGTGGAGGCCCGAGTCCCGGATTGCTTCCATGCAGGTCTCGTACAAGATGTCCCAGTGTGTGCGCTCCGGCTTGTTAGCGGTCGGTACCTCCCCGATCCCGATAATGGCGATTTTGCCTTTGCTCATACCGGTGATTCCTCCTTTCTCTTATTGATTGGATGATATTTGAACTTGACAATACTATTCAGTTCTGTATTATTAAGCACACTAGTATCATTTTTTACAGATCTGTCAAGAATTTTTTTAAGGTACGAAATATACTTTTTAAGTACTTGATTATTTTCCGTATTTTGGTTATTGAGAATGTGGTCATCAAAGAAAGGAAACCATTTTGAAAAAAACCCAGATTTTGCATCGACTGCCTAAACACTTAAAAATCTCCGAACTTAGTGCGTATTCAAAAACACCCGCCGCAACCATAAGGTACTACATCGCCGAAGGGCTGCTTCCGGAGCCAATCCGCACCAGCATGACCATGGCATACTATACCGAGGATCACATTAGAGGCCTTCAAAATATCCAGAGGTTCAAGAGTAAAGGGTTGTCTCTTATGGCGATCAAAGAATCGATAAATGCTGATGTTCCCGATTCCTCAACGCAAGAACCATCAAATGAGATCATTTATAATAGCATCAGGGATAAAATTGTGAGGGCAGCCGTTTATCTGTTCCGTAAAAAGGGCTATGATGCGATAAGTGTCGATGAGATCGTAAAAAAAGCAGGGATTGGGAAAGCGACATTTTATCAGCATTTTAAGACCAAAGAACTCCTGTTCTTCGAATGCACCGAAAATGTATTTTATGACATTGGTATGGAGGTTCCTCAAATTCGTAATGAGAAGGACGTAATGCAGCGTCTTTGGAAACGGGCACTCTACTTTGGGCGCTCTCGCATGCACATGATCGACATGCTTAACCTCGTAAGGGGCGCTGCCATCAAAGAAAATCCGATTTACAGAGAAAAACTGGATGAGGTAATGAGGAACTTCGTTCTTCCCATTCAAAAGGAGCTGGAAGTAGCCATTTCCGAAAAAAGGATCCGTTTGAAAGATAGCGTGCTGCTGGCCTATCTGCTCATAGGGGCCGTTGAATATACCACTTACTATTACAGAGACCACAAAATTAACATTGATACACTTTTGCTCAAGGCATGGGACGTTGCATATCGTGGGGCCTACATTGCTTCGGAAAAGCCAAACAACAGGATCCTAAAAGATAATGCACCTCGATATGGGGCTTCAGCCAACATTGAACGCGTTAGTCAACCTCCGGACAGAAGAGAGAGAATTATATCGGCTGCTGTTGAGCTTTTTTCCCAGAAAGGATACGCAGGGACCAGTATAGCGGACATTGCAAGTCGCACAAGGATGAGTAAGGAGATTTTTTACCTCTATTTTAAGAACAAAGATGAACTCTTTATAGAATGCGCAGACCAGATCTTTCGTAACATGTACAATCATGTCTGGCAACATATCAAAGCGGAATCCGACATGCTGAAGCGTCTGTGGAAAAGGAGGCAGGCCTTCTTTGATTCTTACCAACAATGGATTGTTATGATGGATCTTGTCAGGAGTTTATCCGTAAGCGTGAACCCCGTTTTTAAGAAAAAGCTGTTTCAATTGCTGCGGCAAATGATTAATCCAATGATCCGTGAAATCGAGCAGCTAAGACAAGAGGGACGTATTCGGAAAGATTTAGACAGTGCTGTCGCCGGATATGTCTTCATGGGAATAGCTGAATACGGGGCCTCTTTAATCAATCGAAAAATGTATTCTAGAAAAAAGGTTACGGAGTACATCGACAAAATTCTCCAACATGGTGTGATGGGCTAATTATTCTTGGGAACCAGCATTAAATATCATCGCTTAAAATCGTTAATAAACGGCTATTGGAAGAATTCTCACTTTCAGTAACAAACGAAACCACTGAAAATAAATTCTTCAATAATCAGCTGTGCCTTTTTCACAGGTAATGATTACCGGAACAAATCTTTGATTATTAAGCTGAGTTTGTAAAACTACATTTCAAGGAAGGAAGCATTCAGTTTGACATAGTCTTGAATTTTTAAAATTCTTTATCAGCAAAATTACGGCTGTCTCCTACAATCAAATGAAATCCTCAGTAATAGAATTAATTGATTACCATTTGTAATCCTCACCTAATCTGGTAACCAGAATTCGGATCAGAATAAGGGAGCATGTCAGTATCTGCTATTCTCATGGTTTAATCCCGCTCATGATCAGCCACAGGCGTTGTGCATGATGGCATTGGATATGGTTTAACCCGGCCTCATAAAAATATTCCTCGAGCTGATTGGGACTGAAAGCACGAACCCCGCCACTCAGGTTAATCAGTCGCCTCATATACGCGGATATTCGACCGTAGCCGTGGCGAAAAGCGGCCATGGCGAACCGTCCTCCGGGCTTCAAGACCCTACCCACCTCGATTAGCACTCGCCGGGGTTTTGGGAAGAGGTGCAGAGCCCCGCAGCAGATTACAGCATCGAAGCTTGCCGCGGGAAAAGGAATGTCCAGAACATTGGCATGCACAAAGAACTGATTGGCAATGCCTTCCCGGTCGGAACGCCAACATGCATACTTCAGCATAGGCATAGAGAGATCCAGACCAACTGCTGTACCCCGGGGAAAAGTACGGGCGATATGCCGGGTATAGATCCCTGTGCCACAGGCCAGATCGAGGATGTTTTCCTCTCCCCGGAGCCTGACTGCGCGAAGGATCGTTTCGTATTCTTCAGCAAAGCTTATACCCATACCAAGTTCAAAAAACGGATTCCTGCGCCAGAGGCGACTCTCGTAAACCAGGATAAGCCACTTCCATTCCATGGTCAACTGAGACAGCGACCTTTTGTAATGTTGCTCGGGGAGGAGATCGACCAGCATGCCGTTGAAACGATATACAGCACTGCAACTGTTACACGTTACAGTGCTATCTTGCTTAACGCCAAGTTGTCCATTCCTACAGGCAGGGCATAAGAGATGTACTCTGCTAAGATGGTCAACTATATCCATGTATTCTTACCACGTAAACCCTTCCTGCCTTTTAAGCAAGTCTCAAAATCCGATTCTATTTCCTTCGTAAAATACCCAAATTCACAAATATGGTCGTCCATAAAAGACACTCCCATAGGCAAATAAAGCAAATGAACAATAAGTCATGAGGGAAGCACCCGTACCAAGGATGCATTGAAGAAACTGGGATCAGCATCAGGCGCTACGCCGTAAGATAAACAGTTACCAGTGTAATCTTGCATCTTGAAGGTAGTGACCAGTCGCTCAGATACAGGAAGGAACTGCCCGCTGAGACTGTTTGCCGGTTAACTATTGGCTCGCTGAATTTAGCATAATTTACATATGAGCATTGAAAAATGTTTTTTGTATCAAAATTCTAAGATCGACTGTGCTAAAATTTTAAAAGAATGAGATGTCCAATATCCTACCGTTATTCTTCGGTCGATTTATATTAGACAAAG
>JBEKJA010000068.1:0-10427 GCA_050011475.1 Syntrophales bacterium | reverse complement strand
CTCTTGGACTATTGGCCTCTGAATCGTTTGCAAGCGGTCTTATCTACTTCTGACAGTCAAGTAAAATGGAGAAGTATTCGCCGACTTATAGAAGAAAAACTTCTTCTCTTTGCACTGGCGGGCGTTTTTTCGGTAATCGTTTATCTTGTAGCACAAAAGGCAAATACGGTTTTATCATCCATTCCTTTAGATTGGCGGATTGCGAATGCCCTTCGATCATACGTCCTATACATCTGGAAGATGATCTGGCCCTGGGATCTCTCAATCCTCTACCCACTTTTTACGTATCTGCCAATTTGGCAGATTATTTGCTCTATTATGATTCTCACAGTGATAACACTATTCATCCTATGGATGAGAAAAAAGCTTCCTTTTCTCATTGTCGGCTGGCTATGGTATCTTAGTACTTTTTTGCCGGTTATTGGTATTATTCAAAACGGAGGTCAGGCATACGCAGACAGATATACCTATATCCCACTGATCGGGGTATTTATTATTATAGCTTGGTCCATTCCGAAGTTAATAAAGAATTTACCCTATCGACAGATCATCCTTGGTCTAGGAACTGCGACTTTACTCATTACACTCATCATAATTACCAGGATTCAAGTAGGTTATTGGCAAAATAGTGAGACTCTATGGACTCGAACCCTATCAATATCAAATGATAATTATTATGCACACGAAAGGCTTGCTTCGGTCTTGGCTGGAAAAGGTCAAATAGAGGATGCCATTTTTCATCAAATTGAAACTATCCGTAAAAAATTGCATCCTTATTTTACGGATGACCTTAAATTATTCCTCATGAGATTGGACGATGCGGAGTGGATATATTGGAGGAGCGATATCCAAAGTCATGCATTGTATATAAGAACAAGAAAAACCGATCAGAAGGGAATTATAAGAGTATGGTTGAAATCAGAATTTAATAAATCGTTTCAATTACCACTTGTAGAAAATGATTTATCTAAAAATATAGAACTCAATGACATTTTAAGACCAGCAGATCACCAGAAGGTTCTTTACAGAATCGATTGCAGAAAGTCTGAGTACATGTGTGATTTAAATGTTATTTATGGGAAAAGTGGAGAGATCTTATATATCAAGGTATCTCCAGATGTTTGGAACTCCATTATAAAAAATTCTATAATCGATGATATATCTAAGGAAGTCTATTTGTATTGTATAAGTTAGCAAAATTGCCTGCCGTATGAAAAGCGGTCCAGATTTTAAGTTAGAGTTTTAACATAATCTGTCCCATATTCTGGCGAGACGTCTTTACGAATATTAGAAAAAATCCAGATCACCTGGTGAGTTACTCCAAAAAGCACGTGGCCAGGTTTACGAGATAATTGAAGATTATTAATTCAAATATTGTGAAGTTTCTCACCATAATATGAGTAAAATTATGCCACGATAAATTTAAAATATTAAACCGGTTTTTGGAGGGCATGTTATATATTCAGGTCATTCTGTTCATTGAATTACACCCCTCATCAACGGTTACAGGGTAGTCCTGAAGAAAACCTTGCTTTAAAATAAAATCGACCTATATATTATTGTTATGAAAATAGGTGGGAAAAAGATGGAGGATAACCATACGGCTGATGTTGAAGGAATTCAAGAAAGACATCTGAAACTCGTATCAATATGCCTGGCGCTTGTATTGCTTACCATTATTGCTTTCTGGCCGGTCAGGAATTTCGGTTTTGTAAATTTTGATGATGATATCTATATTTACACAAACAACCATGTTAATGCCGGTCTATGTTGGGAGAGCATAAAGTGGGCTTTTTCTGCTGATTCGTCTGCATCACCTATCGGCCACTGGCATCCCGTAACTTGGCTGTCCTTAATGCTGGACCATGAATTATTCGGCCTCAATCCCCACGGTTACCACCTGATGAATCTCTTCTTTCACATTTTGAATACCCTTCTTCTTTTTCTGATATTCAACAGGATGACGAAAGCTCTCTGGCGAAGCGCTATTGTAGCCGCCCTTTTTGCCATCCATCCTCTTCATGTTGAATCAGTAGCCTGGGTCGCGGAACGAAAGGATGTACTGAGCACATTCTTCTGGATGCTCACCACGGGTGTATATGTCTTGTATGCAGAAAGACGTTCATTCATCAGGTACTTTACCGCAGTTGCTTTCTTTACCATCGGTCTCATGGCGAAATCCATGCTGGTCACTCTGCCATTGGCTTTGTTTCTCATGGATTATTGGCCCCTGACCCGTTTTCGAATGGATATGCCCATTCAAATCCAATGGCAAAAAATTCTGCAACTCATATGGGAGAAAACACCTTTTTTTGCAATAGCCTGTATCTTTTCCATCATAGCAAACAAGACAGGCCATTTAAGTCAATCGCTTCCTTTCAGCATAAGGATCAGCAACACGTTTAAATCCTACATTATTTACATTTTTCAGATGATATGGCCCATGGACCTAACTTTCCTATATCCATTCTCGGAAGAGATACCGTTATGGCAGGTTATCGGGGCTATAGTCATTCTACTTAGTGTATCAGTGATTGTTATACGGTTCATGAAAAAATTCCCCTTCTTTATCATTGGCTGGTTCTGGTACATCATCACGTTAATTCCGGTAATTGGCATCGTTCAGGCAGGAACGCAAGCTCATGCGGACAGATATACTTATGTTCCCCTGATCGGTCTGTTCGTAATGGCTTCGTGGGGATTTTATGAATTGATCAAAGGAGTACCCTATCATAGAATAATAGCAGATGTGGCAGCATTAATTATCATAATCACTCTTGTTATCCTTTCCAACAGGCAGGTATTATTTTGGAAAGATAGTATTGCATTGACAGAGCACGCTCTTGCTATAACAAAGAACAATTACCGCGCGCATAACAATTTAGCATTGAGCTTAATAGAACAAGGCAGGACCGTAGAGGCCTATTCGCACCTACTGAAGGCTATACTTATCAACCCCAATATTGCCGAACAATATAATAACATCGGCAACGTTGCATCTTCACTGGGGAGACAGGAAGAGGCCGTGGGTTATTATGAGAGAGCGATAGAGATCAATCCAAAGTTTGCCATGCCGTACTTTAACCTCGGGCGTCTGCTGAAAAATGCAGGGAAAAAGGGCGAAGCGGAAAAGGCTTATAAAAAGGGGCTGGAGATTGATCCGGGATTTGTAAAATCTTATGAAGACCGCGGTATAAATTTAGCGGGAGAGGGAAAACTCATAGAAGCCCTTGATCCTTTGAAAGTTGCCGTGGAGCTCAATCCAGAATCTATAGAGGCCCAATATTTTTTTGGAACAACCCTTGCTGCTCTTGGGAATCTTGACGAAGCTGCCATGCATTTGCAGGATGTCGTACGGCTTAAGCCGGATATGGCAGAGGCGCACTTCCAGCTTGGAATGATAGCCCTTGCCAGGGGCAGGAAGGAAGAAGCCTTATCCCGTTTCCGGAAGACGCTGAGATTACAACCAGATTTTGAGAAGGCTAAAATCGAATTAATGAAACTGGGTAAAAAGTAAGTTGTCTAACACATGATGGCTGATTGTTTATTTGTGTTCGAACAAGCGCTAATTATTTATGAAATGCACGCTTTGGGCTATCGTTTATTCTTAATTTTTGAAGCCCCATTTTTTATTTGACTTTATTAACATTACAGGTTTTAAATATCTCAATTTCAATATGTCCATGGAACGAGTGAGATATTGTGCTCAAGAGGCATCCATGAAACCCAAATTCTGGACATGGTTGGCAATAATATTGATGTTTGCCATGATTCTTTATGCCTGTGCAGAAGGTAAAACTGGGGCCACTTTTGCAATCACTAACATCTCCGGAACTGTAACCTCGGATGGCAGTGCCTTGCAGGGTGTCACCATTACATTGAGCCCAAGCTCTGCTACTACCACTACTGATGCGAGTGGGAATTATACATTTGAGGGGGTTATAACTGGGGCATACACGGTAACGCCGAGTATGAAAGGTTATACTTTTAATCCTGTCAATATAGCAGTCACGATTAACGGTGCAAGTTCCACAGGAAATAACTTCGCAGTTACATACTACATTATTTCGGGCACAGTGACAGGTCCCTCTGTGTCGGGTATCCTTGTAACATTAAGTGGTGCAAGCTCTGCCACTACCACTACCGATGCGAGCGGGAACTATACATTTAAGGTGCATGCAACTGGGGCATACACGGTAACGCCGAGTATGACAGGTTATGTATTTAGTCCTGTCAGCATAGCAGTCACGATTAGCAGTGCAAATTCCATAGCAAATAACTTCGTAACCCAACTGGGTGGTGCCATTCAAAGTAATCCTCTTAAACTTGTCACGGCTGTTTCAACCATGGCAGGTCTTGCTGGTACAAGCGGCTCCGCCAATGGGACCGGCACAGCGGCGCTCTTCAACTTCCCCCGTGGCATCACCACGGACGGGACCAGTCTTTACGTTGTGGATACCGGTAACGATACCATCCGGAAGATTGTCATATCCACAGGAGTGGTAACCACGCTGGCAGGAACGGCAGGATCAAGTGGCTCCGCCAATGGGACCGGTACAGCGGCGCTCTTCAACTCCCCCCGTGGCATCACCACGGACGGGACTAATCTTTACGTTGCGGATACCGGTAACGATACCATCCGGAAGATCGCCAAAAACAATATATGCTACTACTTTGTGTCTGGCACATTATGCGTATACACTGGAGTTACAGTAACTACGCTGGCAGGAACGGTGGGATCAAGCGGCTCCGCCGATGGGACCGGTGCAGCGGCGCTCTTCAACTCTCCTCAGGGCATCACGATGGACGGGACCAATCTTTACATTACGGATACCGTTAACAATACCATTCGGCAGATCGTCATATCAACAGGAGCGGTAACTACGCTGGCAGGAACGGCAGGATCAAGCGGCTCCACTGATGGGGCTGGTTCAGCGGCGCTCTTCAACTCTCCTCAGGGCATCACCACGGACGGGACCAATCTTTACGTTGCGGATACCATTAACAATACCATCCGGCAGATCGTCATATCCACAGGAGCGGTAACGACGCTGGCGGGAACGGCAGGATCAAGCGGCTCTGCAGATGGGATCGGTTCAGCGGCGCGCTTCAGCTCGCCTCAGGGCATCACCACGGACGGGACCAATCTTTACGTTGCGGATGCCAGTAACAATACCATCCGGAAGATTGTCATATCCACAGGAGCGGTAACTACACTGGCAGGAGCGGCAGGATCAAGCGGCTCCATCGATGGGACCGGCGCAGCGGCGCTCTTCAACTCTCCTCAGGGCATCACCACGGACGGGACCAATCTTTACGTTGCGGATACCGATAACAATACCATTCGGAAGATCCAATAAACCATATAATGATCACACGATGAAATGGGGCTTAAAGTGGGAAGATTGTGTTCTCACCTCAGACCACCTATCGAGATGGCTATAAGTCAAAAATTTGCGGCTTCAAAATCTGATCGCCAGGCATGATTATCTATCAACCGGTAAATACTTTTTGCAAACAATGAACGATCTGTTATCTCCAGCAATTTTATTCTGGACCCATCGATAACAGACTTGACACCATCTGCTTCCGATAAACCATTCAGCCACGCTTGAAAGATTCTATGTTCAGTTTCGAATGTATCAGCGGTCTTTATGTGTAGAATGTTCTTAATTTCTTTGTCATCCGGTATTTTTTGAAAAAGGAGATAATCACTTGAAAGGACATTACGTACTCTGGTTACATAATTATCGAGGAGATTGTACTGGTAATCTGACCAAAAAGTCGGGTAATTAGGTCTCATATATAATTCATAATGGCCGACGCTTGTAAATGTCACCGGTCCGGCATCCAATCCATTGAAGTTGTATACTTTCACATTATGATTACCTATCCGGACTTTGTTTAAAAAAGAATATGCCAATTGAACTTCCTCGCTGTTTGTGCTGGTAGAGACACTAACGCCGCTAGCTTTCTGCCATGTTATGGGCGGATTTTCATAAGCCAATAATAAAGCTGTATTGGCAGCAATCAAAAAACAAATAAAGAAAATTGTTATTTGAGCCAATCTATTGATTTGGAAATATATTTCGTTAATAATCGGGATCAGATAAATGAGCCCCATCAGAAAAAAGGGTGCAATTTGTCGTATTTGGACTATGCCTACCACTTTAATCAATAAATATAGACCACCACCCCAAACAATAAAAGCGGCTATCATGAAATCGTATAGTTTCGTAAAGGAATTATAATGCAGATTGCGGATAGATTTCTTCGAAAAAAACAGAGCAATAAAAAAAAAGATATAAATTACTATCGGTTCCCCTATAGTTGAATGCACCATTGCTATAATTTGGCTCATGGAAGGATTCAGGTTGTTTCTAATGACTGATAAAGCATGGTTCTGAAAGACAAAATGTTCTTTGGATAGGTATCCGGATAAGAGGCAAAGAGTTAATGTTAATATAAAAAGCGTAAATAATAATAGGCAACCGAGCACACCATACTTTGCATAATGCTTAGCTTCTGTAGATATTCGAGATCTGAAGTATGCCAATGCTGTTATTATGAACCATGTTGTTCCCGTAAGAGCCATTATTAAGGCTCCGGATGGTTTGATGAACAGCGTTAAAGACACCAGCACTGCACCTGCACCTAGCCATCGCAGAGAAATAGTTTTAACGCTTCGAATAAATGTGGCTGTTGCAAGAGCAGCAATGCCAGCTTGAAAATTATCTACAAGACCCCAGGTTCCACAACCTGGTGGTATATATTCAACCAATTCGAAATGATAAAGTAATGGTAACGAAGAAAATAAAAAGGCAACTGATATTATTGCCCATTTGGATATTTTTGCCTGGGACAACCCGGTAGCCAGATACACAGAGGTAACGAGACAAACGATAGGAAAGAAAACAGATCGGAAATAAAATCCGTGAAAGTTTTCGGACCATCCCAAAGGAAACGACATCAGTACAGTTCCGGGAGGGCGCTCCAATGGTGGAATATTTAAAGGATTGAATAAATACCCTTGAGCGACTTTTCCCCAAAAATACTTTGCCTTCAAGAAATAACTTATAGCATCATATATGGGTGGTTGGAGACTTTGGGTAGCATGTCTCCAGATTGTCCAGCATAGGAATGTAAGCCAAAAAAGCAACAAACAATGCGGTCCCCCTATCCGGATTTTTGTTAATGAATGTTTGAAGAACATGTTGAGAATCATCCTTGTTGACTCGAACAGTGTATTCGAAATGTCAGGCTGCATGGAGTAGTTTTCCCGGGCGATATTATTTGAAGGGGAATTAGTCAACCCACGCTATGAACCCGTCTCTTCTGTACCGCTCGAATGCCTTGTCAAGCAATTCCGGCGTGATTTCCACTTCATTAAAATACCTGTTTGCCGCAGCAAACAGGTCATCCCGGAAATTGCTTGCATTAAGAATGATATAGCCATGCTTGCCAACAGTAAGATGGTTTTCCGGTTCATGAAATGTCAATTCATAGAGACTTTTTTTTATGGTGAACATGTGCACCAGCCCATTTCGCAAGCTGTCATATATACCTTGTGAATTATATCGCTTCCTTGGAATGAAATATCTATCGATAAAACGGGTGTATGCTTTTCTTCCGAGTCCCCCCTCCGTACTCTCTCCCCACCAGAACCCTGCCAGATAGTCAATGGCGCATGACATTAAAATGAAGCCGATCAGGATATCTTCCTGAGAATAGACAAATCTGTTAATGGGTTCCAATACAGAAGCATTAAAATGGGAGCGGAAATCATGAAACCAGGCTATTTTAGCAGCATCCGGAGATGAATGATCTAGATAGTTTTGCCCACTTTTCATAGACTAGTCTTGCCTTGTCAGCAGTTTGTTCAAACTATTCCTCGCCTTTTCAAAATCAGGTCGAAATCGCAAAGTGTCTTGAAAATGCTGTATCGCTTCATTGTAATTTTCTTGTGCCTCGGCAATGATTTATGACGTGATATCCTTGTGGGTTGTTGCCTAAAAGTTCATGATCAACCATCAATGACAGCCAGGTGGATCGGATGCCAATTGCCGCTTTTTCTTGTTGTTTGGGCAGAAAAGGTCCATTTGACGCTATTCCAGGATAGACCGGACTGAACATAGCCATTCTCGTATACATAAACATTGTCATCAAAGTTGATGAATTGGGAGTTACCGATTGACCAGTATGCCGTGATAGTAATCAATACCAGCCCTATGCAAATCAAGATTAATTTCTTTGAATTAGCCATTGTTTTATTGAAAGCTGCATAAGAATTTCATTATGTACGTATTATACATATGAACGATTTTAAGCAAAATATCAAGAGTATATAAAGATTGAGACACATCTCTAGATCAATTTAGATAATGAGAAGTGAGGATCGTCGGCTTTAGGTTCGTTTGATGGTTGCAATGAGTCTGGTCAATCTAATTGTCTTGATCGTCGCGACTACTCTTTTTGTAACCTGTCGGATAAACTATGAGGGGAAATATAGAACTGCTTGGAGTTGCGATACTATTGCTGAGTTGAACGGATGAAGTTCTGTTACTCTGAACCTGGATATTGGCTGATTGAGTAATAGTATACTTTGCAATCTTGATATTTGATACGTTGACATAACCCGCACCGGAACTTACTGTCTGGCCCATAATCCGAGTCGATCTGCCGAAATCCGCATCGCCCCAGGTTATTGCCGCAATGAAAATATCCTGTTGTACATCTACTATGTAGATTGACACGCCGCCTTGACCGGTTACGGCCCCCATCTCGGTATCTGACAAACGGCTCATACCGGCACTGGCAATGACTGGGGAAAAGATCATCGAAACGAAGAAAAGTATTGCACAAGCCTTTTTCATCGTTAACTCCCAAGTTGGATCCAGGAACCTTACGCCTTAATTCATTATAGTAAGCTAAAAATATAAAAATTCAAGTGGAAAATTCGAGAAATGAGCTGTCTGGATTTGCCTTCAGTCCCAGGTTGTACCCTGGGACTGAAGGTCTTTTATGGTATTCTTGCGCCGCTTCGTTTATTTGGATGTGGGAGCAGGAGCAGCCGGTTCCGTTTTAGCTCCTTTGATCAGTTGCATTATCTTGGAATCGGGCGATACGGGCTCTATGGTCAATACTTGCTGAAGGCTTATGTACATGCGATCCGGCTTGTGCAATTCTCTTGATTTTGCGATTAGCTTGCCTTCAGACTGCTTGGTATCCGGATTCTGAATTGTCCTAATTAAATAGATGTCTTTAAGCTCTATAAATTTGGAGCCTATATTTTCGACTTTGCCGAAATAATACATTCCGTTGATCATTTGGATCGCCTGATATTCGGTTTTGAGGTCCTGTTTATCCAGCCCGGTTTTATTGCACCCCTGAAGAACAATGATCGTGAAGGCCAGTATTAGGACCAGTGCAATAATATTCAGATGATTGATAACCTTTACTTTCGTTCCTTTTTTCATTTGCTTTCCTCCATACATGAGATTTTTATTCAAGGAATATGGATTTATTAATAACATACTTCGGCTTTAAAATGCAGACTAATTGTGATTTTTATTAATAAGCGAAAAAATTACATTTAACGCTTGACTCGATAGATGAGAAAGGATAGAAGGCCGACTGCTCTTGGAAATATAAGATTACCACGGCGGCTTAGGCGCCGCCTCGCAATGAAGGGGGGAACAAACCCTCGCAATGACGAGGGGGCCAGGCGGTCGCAATTACTAAACATTGTTCTTGACTTTTGCTGGGTTCGTAGGTAGATTCAAACCGTAATCAGTCGCGGCATTCGGTTAACTCCGTAACAGCAAAATCTTAAAAATTGTTCTTGACAGGTAAGCAGGCTTCAACTATAAGTTGGGGCTCGCTTTGTAGTTTCGCTCTTTTAAAATTGAATAGTGGGATAATAGATTTGTGGGTCCGACACGTTAAATTTTGATGATTAAAATCTCTAGTATAGTATTAAAAACTGGAGAGTTTGATCCTGGCTCAGAACAAACGCTGGCGGCGTGCCTAACACATGCAAGTCGTACGAGAAAGGGTCTTCGGACCTGAGTAAAGTGGCGCACGGGTGAGTAACGCGTGGGTAATCTACCCCTCAGTTGGGAATAACTCATCGAAAGGTGGGCTAATACCGAATAACGCTGTTCCACATAGGTGGGATAGCCAAAGATGGCCTCTGCTTGCAAGCTATCGCTGAGAGATGAGCCCGCGTCCCATTAGCTTGTTGGTAGGGTAATGGCCTACCAAGGCGACGATGGGTAGCTGGTCTGAGAGGATGATCAGCCACACTGGAACTGAGACACGGTCCAGACTCCTACGGGAGGCAGCAGTGAGGAATCTTGCGCAATGGGGGAAACCCTGACGCAGCAACGCCGCGTGTGTGAGGAAGGCCTTCGGTTCGTAAAGCTCTG
>JBEKJA010000067.1:0-10475 GCA_050011475.1 Syntrophales bacterium | reverse complement strand
AGCGGACTCCAACGCCGCCACTGATTTCTCGCGTCCCACGAATAATGGAACAATCATATGGGGGAAAATCACTACGTCTCTCAAAGGAAGCAACGGCATCACAACAGGTGGCTCCCCTTTATTGATATTTTTCATAAAATCAAACATACATGGTACCTCTATATTTACCCTTAAGCGGTTTCGGATTGTTTTTCAAACAGAAGAAGCGGTTTCTCCGCATTTAGAACGACCTCTTCACTGATGACACATTCCCTTAAATCATGAAGAGACGGGATCTCATACATGATGTCCAGCATGGTTGCCTCGAGAACCGACCTGAGTCCGCGAGCTCCTGTTTTTCTTGATACGGACTGTTTTGCTACTGCGCGCAATGCACCTTCTGTAAATTTAAGCTTAACGTTTTCCAATTCAAACAATTTCGTATATTGTTTGACAATTGCATCCTTGGGCTCAGTAAGGATTTTGATCAGTTCTTCTTCCTTGAGAGCATCCAGGGCAACGACTACCGGAAGCCGCCCGATGAACTCCGGAATCAGGCCGAATTTTAAAAGATCCTCTGGTTGTACATCCGCCAATATCTGGCTGGCCTTTCGGGCCTGCTTACTCTTAATCTCGGCCGTAAAACCTACAGCATTATAACCCGCCCTGCGGGCGATAATATCTTCCAGATCGTTGAATGCACCTCCGCAAATAAACAGAATGTTCGTTGTGTCGACCTGAATGAATTCCTGTTGAGGATGTTTACGTCCGCCCTTTGGTGGAATATTTGCCAACGTTCCTTCAATAATTTTCAAGAGCGCCTGCTGAACCCCCTCACCAGAAACATCTCTTGTGATCGATGGATTGCCTGATTTTTTTGCAATTTTATCAATTTCATCAATATATACAATACCCTTGGATGCTTTCTCCACATCGTAATCTGCATTCTGCAAAAGGCTCAAAATGATGTTTTCCACATCTTCGCCGACATAACCTGCCTCGGTCAACGTTGTGGCATCCGCTATGGTAAATGGAACATTCAGAATTTTGGCAAGCGTCTTCGCCAGCAGGGTTTTTCCGGATCCAGTCGGACCGATCAGCAGAACATTGCTCTTATGGATATCAATACCATCTATGTCCATCTGGGAATGAATACGCCTGTAATGATTATATACGGCGACCGAGAGCACCTTCTTTGCTTTTTCCTGTCCGATAACATATTGATCGAGGAATTTCTTGATATCGCGCGGCTGGGGTATTCTTTTCCTGGCTTCATCCAGTCCTTGATTATCAATATCTTCCTCTACGATACATCGGCATAGTTCAATACATTCATCACAGATATAGGCAGTCGGTCCTGCAACGAGTTTCTTTACTTCGTTCTGATTTTTCCCGCAGAAAGAACAATACAGGAGCCCGTGACCACCCTGTTGATCCCTTCCCTTTTTTACCATAGATTGCTCCTATTCGTTTTCTATCAGCTATTTTTATATTAAACCCTTCTCGCTATCACTTCGTCTATTATACCATATTCTCGGGCCTGTTCGCCACTCATGAAATAATCCCTTTCGGTATCCTGTTGAATTTTTGAAAGGGGTTGTCCGGTCAGTTCGGAAAGAATGTCGTTCAACTCGTCTTTAAGACGCAGTATTTCCCTGGCTTGTATATCGATATCCGTAGCCTGGCCCTGAAAACCGCCCAACGGCTGATGGATGAGGATCCGGGCATGAGGCAGAGCGAATCTCTTGCCCTTGGATCCTGCGGCAAGGAGTAACGCACCCATGCTGGCAGCCTGTCCCATGCAAACTGTGTTTATGTGCGGTTTAATGTATTTCATGGTATCGTAAATCGCCAGACCGGCACTCACAAGCCCGCCTGGTGAATTCAGATAAAAAAAGATATCTTTATCAGGGTCTTCTGACTCAAGGTAGAGGAATTGAGCGATGATTAAGTTGGCTATCTCATCGTTGATAGGCGAACCGAGGAATATGATCCGGTCTTTCAGAAGACGCGAATAGATATCAAACGCCCTTTCACCCCGGCCGTCCTGTTCAACAACCATCGGAATCAATGTCATACCCTTTCCTCCTGAACATCCTGACTTGGCTTACTTATCTCTGTAATATGCGCATTCTTCGTCAAAAAGTCAAACACCCTCGAATCAAGTAGATCATATCGGATATGATCCAGAGTTCCGTCTTTCTCAAGATTCTGCTTCAATGCGTCAGGGGCTTGCCTGTACTTTTCGGATAGCTCAAGAATTCGTCCATTCATATCGTCATCGCTAACTTTAATGCTCTCTTTGCCGGCAATACTCTTCATCAGTAGAAAGGTCCGTACCGTTCGGACAGCCTCTTCCTTGAATTGATCGCGAAGCTTAGCTATCATTTCCGGTGATTGCTTGACCTGCATGCCGCTTTGATAAACACGCCGTTGAAAATCCTTTACCATATACTGTAATTGCCGTTCCACAATCGAGTCCGGCACGTCGAAATCGTTTTTTTCCAGCAGAATATCCGCCATTTTTTTACGTAAATCTTCCTGGGCCTTCTGTTGGCTCATCTCCTCCAATGACTTCCTGATATCCGCCCGCAGGGATTCAAGGGAATCATATTTATCAAGATTTTGCACGAAAGTTTCATCCAGTGGAGGCAGTTTTTTTTCTTTGATTCCGTGGACCGTAACTATAAATTTTACAGTTTTCCCCACAACCGGTGCAAACGGATAATCTTCCGGGAATGTAACTGAAATCTCCTTGGTTTCACCCGGATTCATTCCAATAATCTGTTCTTCAAATCCCGGCACCATCTTTTTGGAGCCGATTTCCAGAAAATGCCCCTCTGCCTTGAGCTCTTTCAGGGGATTGCCATCCACTTCTCCCTGAAAATCAATCGTTGTGAAATCACCTTCAGCAACACTGCGGCTTTCAGTGATGTCTTCGAGCGTGGCGTAAACCTGGCGCAAACCTTCCAATCGTTCGTCCACCTGTTTATCCGTGACGCTTTCAATTTCTTTCGTGAGCGTAATACCGATATAATCTTTAGGTTCAATCGCCGGTTCGACTTCGACGGTTGCACTGAATGAAAAATTTTTATCCGGCTCAATGCCATGCTGATCAATTTCGGGCCTGGATACTCCCATAACGGAATTTTTCTCCATGGCCTCCCAGAAAAAATGATTCACGAGATTCGTAACCGTTTCATTCTCCGCGAATTCCTTATAATACCTTTCGAGAATCTGCCGGGGAATCTTGCCGGGACGGAATCCCTTGATTTTTGCGCTTTTGGACACCTTACGATACACGTCGTCAAGTTCCTTCCTTACTGCTTCCCACGGGATCTCAAAAACAAGCTTCTTTTTGACAGGACTTAAATCTTCAATTTTCACAGAATCCAGAATATTTTGTTCCACTCGTCACTCCTCCCTGAACATGCGCTTAAATTGGTGCGAGAGAGGGGAGTTGAACCCCTATCCGCTCGCGCGGGCTGGATCCTAAGTCCAGTGCGTCTTCCAGTTCCGCCACTCTCGCTTGAACCATGACTCTATATATGCATTGGATATTGAAAAGTCAACGCCATTTTGGATAGGCAACTTATTGATAAACATATAAAAAACCGCCAATTGGCGGTTTTTTATGACTGGTCGGGGCTACTGGATTTGAACCAGCGACCTTCTGAACCCCATTCACATTTTTAACCTTTCCGTTAACTTCACATAGCGTCATAAAACTCTTTACATTCAAAGTACTTATCTCTATATTACTTTCACATTGAGACACTTAAAAACACACTTTTTCACGGAAAAAGCGGTAATATAGTGTTAACAGCAACTCCTTGAAAAATACAAGTGACCCTCTGAAAAGTAGTCAGATATATCAGAAAAAGGTCGGCTGCGACCCTCTAAAAAAAAGCGGCACAATTGACCGTCGGAGCAGCTATCATATGTGTCAGCAAAAAGATAGCAAAAAGGTTGGAAAAAATCGGTAAAAGAGACTTTCTGAACAGGAATCAAACATCAGTTTTTTTATGAGGGTAAAAAATCATGGCGAGAAAATGGATCAGGACGGCACATAAGGGGTTACGGTATTATGAACACCCTACCCAGAAACATGGCAAACGCAAAGATAGATATTATGCAATCAGATTCAAGGTTGACAATAAAGAATATAGCTATGGAATTGGTTGGTGGTCTGATGGAGTACCGGAGGAAGTACGTAAAAACGATCCTAATATTGGTTTTGAGGATTATGCCTTGTCACAGATGAGGACATTCAAGACGAATGTCAAAGCTGGTATAGGGGCCAGATCGCCACGAGAGAAACGAGAAATCGGACAGGTAGAGCGAGAACGTCTGAGAAAAGCGACTCTCCCATTCAGCCAGATATTTACGGAAAGTTATTTCCCTATCACCAAGCAGAACAAGAAAAAAAATGTCTGTGAAACTGAACGATGCCTGTTTAAGTTGTGGATCGATCCTATCATTGGAAACTTACCATTAAAAGATATTTCCCCTATCCACCTTGAAAGAATCAAAAAGAACATGGCTGATGCCGGGAGATCGCCCCGAACTATCAACTATGCCCTGTCTGTGATCCGTCAACTATATAACTTCTCAAATGCTGTAGGTCTCTATGCCGGAGAATGTCCTGTTAAGAAAGTTAAGATACCGAGAAAAGACAACACACGCCTCCGATTTCTCACCCATGAGGAAGCTGAAAAGATACTGACAGCACTTAAAGATAAATCCCAGGATGTCCACGATATGGCCATATTAAGTCTGCATTGCGGATTGAGGGCCGGTGAAGTCTTCTCATTAACATGGGCGGACGTGGATTTAAAAAAGGGCATATTGACCCTGAGGAACACTAAAAGTGGGCGTACGAGACATGGCTATATGACTGAGGCTGTAAAAGAAATGTTTTCCACAAGGAACCCCTCAAACGGAAACGAGTTTGTTTTCCCAGCCACGACAGGATTACAGAGAGACCGCATATCAAAAACATTCGTGAAGGTTATTGATGATATGGGTTTGAATAAGGGTATTACCGACAATCGTCAGAAGGTTGTCTGGCATTCTTTAAGGCATACATATGCGAGTTGGCTTGTTCAAAGTGGCGTCTCTTTGTACGTGGTTCAAAACCTTATGGGGCACGAAAATATCTCTCAAACCACAAGATACTCGCATTTGAAAGGAGAGACCTTTCAGGATGCTGTGCGTATATTAGAGAGGGACATAAAAAATATGGATCAAAAAGAGTATGAGGTTACTACTATAAATAGGGCATAACCATGAATAGGGCATAGGCTACACGAAGCGATAATCAGGGTACACCATAGCCTGGTTTCCCCTGATACTATCAGGAACCGCATAGGGGGTAGCATGGCAGAACGGCCTACATGACAGCACATGTTAATAGTAAAATTGTTTGGATATCTTACATGTGAGTTAAGGTAGGGTTGTTTACATTTTCGGGATTTCCGTATTAACCAAAGCGCGGTCTTATCATGAGCAGAGGAGGGAATCCCACATGGTCATTCACAAAAGGACTAGATTAACACCGATTCAAAGACAGGAGGTGTACCGAGCCTATCATGAGGTGGGCAGGAAGGTCAGCGATCTGGCTTGTTCTTATCATGTTTCTCGTCCGACCATTTACAAGATTCTTCAGCGTGGCCGGAAAAGAGACTTCTCGGTTCACAAAAGCACCAACAAACGGTTTTGCTGTCTGAGATACGGTATTAAACGTTTATCAAAGATCGAGAAGGAGATCGAGGGCCGTCTAAAGCGGCAAGCCAAACGTTATAATAAGGATTACCCTGGTCAGATGTTCCACGGTGACACCAAGCGCCTGCCTCCTTTAGAAGGTCAATCAACCTTAGGACGTCGGGAGTATCTGTTTGTGGCCATCGATGATTACTCCCGAGAGTTGTATGCAGCCATATTTCCGGACAAGACCCAGACCTCGGCGAAAGCCTTCCTTGAGCAGGTCCTGGAGGAATGTCCGTATACCATTGAACAGTATTACAGCGACAACGGGAAAGAATATCGAGGAGATCCAGCCCATCATGCCTTTATGAAGTTGTGCCAGGACTATGGGATCGAACAGCGCTTCACCCGGGTCAAAAACCCGAAGACCAATGGCAAGGCAGAAAGAGTGATCAAAACGATCATGGATCTGTGGCATTATAAAACCCGATTCTCCTCATCAGTTCATAGGAAGACTGAGCTGAATCGTTTTGTCAATTACTATAACGGGGTCAAACCCCATAAATCCATCGGGGGGCTTACCCCAGAAGAGAAACTGATTGAATATTTTTATCCCGATAAACTGTAAACAACGGTCGACTTTCTTACATCTTACAAATTCAATTAATGTTAGTATCCTATTGTTTTATTTTTGCTTTTTGCAAATTTTTATATTTTGTAAACACCGTAATCGTCAGGATTTTTTACATTTTTTACAATACTGATAAGCCTCACTTTTTTAAATTATTGAAATCATGAGAATTATAATCATGGCATGAGACTTGCTTTATACTTAAAATTATTATATTAGGATACTATACAGATTTTTTGGCCTAGATTGTCAATTAAGAAGGGGGGCTAAAAATGAAGAGACTTTTTTCGGTACTGTTAATAGGTGTTTGCTTGGCGTCGGCAATTTCCGCGTATGCTGCCCCAGGCGTCAGATCTGTTCCCGAGCCCACCACTTTAGTGCTTCTTGGTCTAGGCGTCATTGGCCTGGCAGGTTTGAGGAAATTTAGAAAGTAGGCTTTTTACTGAGAAAAATTTTAGTATTAAAACTAACATGACATAACAAGAAAGTTTAAGGGCTAAATCACATTCAGGTTTTCTTAATAGAAAGGCAAGGTCAACAAATTGGCCCTGCCTTTTTATTTTATGGGATGACGATTACTGTTTGAAGATTGTATGAACCTGTAGAGTGAGAAAAATAATATTTCAGGAAGAAAGTTTTGCAGGAATCCATTCAACTGACCAAGAATCTATGTAGCGAACTCATGATAGTTGACTGAAGTCTACAAATCGTTGACCCCGATGAATATGCAAGATTTTAAACGATAATTATTGATAGACATCTTCTTCATAATTTTGGTATAAAAATTCTTTTATTCATGAAATTGAAAGAGAGTTTTTTTTGCTTGACGGTGTCTTTCTCCATTAGCCAGGCAATCACTATCCAATCATATGAGTGGGCAATGAGAATCAACTGGTTAGATAATTTGAAGGCTCTTGGGATCTTTCTGGTGATTTTCGGACACATGCTTCCTAATTCTCATCTAAGACAGTATATTTATTCATTCCATATTCCGCTCTTCTTTTTCGTCAGCGGCTATCTCTTCGATCGAAGTAAATACAATTTCGGGCAGTTCTTTAGGAAAAAGTTCAGCACCCTCATGATTCCATATCTATTCTTTGCAACTCTTTCCTTTCTATTCTGGTTTTTCATAGTCCGCAATCTCAGTATAAGCGGTTGGGCTCTGGCGATTGATCCTCTGAAACCCCTTATTGGTATTCTATATGGCATTGGTTCTGGAGATTGGAGAGTCCCCATGAATGCTCCCTTGTGGTTTTTGCCGTGCCTTTTTATAGTTGAAACCGTTTTTTACTTCGTGAATAATCGGTATTATCTCATTATCTTCGCCGTTTTAGGATATTTAGTAACCTTCCTCCCGTTCAGACTACCATGGAGCTCTGATGTAGCTTTCGCGGCAATTGTCTTTTACGGCATGGGGCATTTCTACAAAGACACTTGGATGAGCCATAAAGCCCTTCCCTTACTATTCACATTCCATTTTGCTTTTTGTTTCCTTAACAGTCCAGTGGATATGAACGACCTGCTCTATGGAAATATTTTCTATTTTTATATCTCCGCTTATTTAGGAGTGTTATTTTATTCAACACTCTGCAAGATTATCAAAAAGAACAGAGTAATAACATATGTCGGAAGTAACACTATCATAATTATAGGTCTTGTAGGCATAGCTCGGTTCATTCTTAACGGGTTATCGTACACACTTTTCGGGATAAAACATATAGAACAGTTAGGTCTTGGGTTTACCCTCGCAGCAACTATTGTGCAAATAAGTCTGATTATTCCAGTAATCTACTGCATCAACAAATGGTTTCCCTTCATTTTAGGAAGGCATGTGGGTCAGACATTTGAAGATAAGAACAAATGAGATAATCAGTAGCTAACAATACAATAAACCTGTTTCCATCAGTAATTTTCAATTCTGACAACCGCCCACCACTGAACAGTTGTAGGAGTATGCGTTTAGTTGACTCTGGCGACAGGGATAGGGATCTCATGCGTCTGCATGGACGAGATTAATCTGGAGTACCCTTTTATGGGCAGTAGAGGCTTCAAGAACGAACTCTGGAATAAGGGTAACTAAGGTTGGCAGAAGCTATATTCGCACCCTGATGAGGAAAATGGGGATCGAGGCGATCTATAAGCAACCTCGCCTCTCGGAACCGCATCCCGGCCATGCGATTTACCCCTATCTATATCTATTGGGAGGACTTTCGATCACGGAAACCAATACTGCTTGAGCAGCAGATATTAACTACATTCCCATGGCGAAAGGATTTTGTTATCTTGAGGCCATCATGGACTGGACAAGCCGAAAGGTTCTTTCTTGGAGGCTCTCGAACACCCTGGATTCTTCATTCTGCACCGACACCCTTGAAGAGGCGATCTCCCTTTACGGGACACCACAGATATTCAACACTGACTAGGGCAGTCAGTTTACCGCTGACGCATTTATCAGCATTCTCACCACTCACAATATTAGGATCAGAATGGACGGCCGGGGATGATGGATGGATAACGTCTTTATGGATAGGCTCTGGAAGAGTATTAAATATGAAGACGTATATCTCAAGGCGTACAATTCAATTGCCGAGGCCAGGCAGGAGCTTACAAAGTATTTTGATCGATACAATAAAAGGCAGCAGCATCAGAGGCTTGACAATATGACTCCCGATGAGGTTTACTGGAACACCATACCGAAGTTTAAGGAAGTGGTATGAACCGGGGCAGCTACCCACTTATAACCTACTACAGGTTGTCTAAAGAACCTAGACCACCTCACAGATCTGACCAACCCCAGTACTTGTATCATGTTAAGTTAGAGTTCTGGCTTTTTTTATTTCTCAATGCGGGTAAGTCTTTGGTACCAAAGGACGGTAGTTCAACAAACTGTGTGACATGAACGTGTTGTATTCTAGGCGCCATTTTGCAATCAATACATTTGCTTCTTTCAAGGTATAGAAGATTTCACCGTTGAGTAATTCATCGAATTTAGCAAAGGATAATAAACTATATAAGTCTCCGATAACATAGGGAGGAAATCCATCATTAACTGGAAAACTTATTTTTTTATTTTATCTTCTCCTTATTTTAACAACAATCAACCCTACTGGAATTAATATAATATACATTACTGGGGGACAATCAATCGCATAAACTATCGGTGTCAGTATCAATCTCACACCAGTTCTTACTGTTTCATGTTGAGCAATAAAATCAGCAATCGGTGGCGAGTATGTGTAGTACAGATGTACAAATGCGGATCCCATTCGATTTGTGAGTAGATATCTATCCCTAAATTTTCTTAGGACTTGAACATGAGGTTCCAGGTAAGAACCATACGCAGCTGTTGCAATGAAGCAACCTCCTCCTCCCCCTCCCCCTTCGCTGGCATTCGTAATAGAAGCAGATGACGAAACGCTTGGCGAAGTGTCGCCATAATATTCATATGCTCCAATATCAGGAACACTCGGAATAGGGTTACCCTTGTAGTCCGTTGTTAAACCAACATTTACTCCAGTATTGATACAGTGAGAAGTCTGTTGTAGTTGGAAATCTGAAGCAAGTCTGTATGTACCTGACCCGTTAGTGAAGAATGGGTCGGTGGTAATTGAATGGACATCTTGAGAAGTAGCCGTTTTCCAATTTGTAAAATTATAATTGGTTGATATATTGTGAAACAGTGTTCCGGTATCGGGGTAATAATCGTTATAATCCGATATTATGTTAATTGGAGTAGTTTGCTGCACCCAATGGTATTGTGTTGGACTTAATGATATGTTGTTCTTAAATTTCCATCCAGATGTCGTAGGATTAGTGGTAAAGCTCCAAGCATTATTATATAAAACGTTATTGTAAACGCCATTTGAATTTGTGCTGTCGTAAGAACCTACGACAATTCCTCCGTAATTAGGATAAGTAAACCCCTGAACTATATTATAGGCAATGACGGTGTTTTGGGTAACATTAGTTTGTCCTCCATAACCCCAATTTATTCCCCAACTGCCATGAATCACCTTAGCAACCGAAGCACCATAAGAACCGTAACTACCGGATATAAAGTTTCCCGAAATAGTATTATTGCTTGATGCCGATGCAGAGGCATGAACCCAATTGATTATTCCGTCAAGGGGATCACCGCTTATGACATTTCCTGATATAG
>JBEKJA010000066.1:0-10517 GCA_050011475.1 Syntrophales bacterium | reverse complement strand
TAATGTCCCTTATCGCTTTGTTCACGCAATTGAAGCATCACTGCCGGGCGGACAGGTGGGAATATTCATCGGTGTAACCATTGTTGATCCAGCAGCTAAAACTATCCACAGTATACTTCTTACCCAGGAAGGTTTTATCCTCTTCGATGCGCAATATGCACAAAGTTTGAAAGTGAACAGGGCTCTGCCGCCTTTTAATGCCGAACATCTCGCAGGATACATCATGGAAGATGTCCGTCTTGTCTTTCTTGCACCTGAAGGGGCGCCCGCCGACGTAAGCGTCCTTGAAGACGGGTCAGCCATTTGCCGATATCCCAGAACGCAAAACATGATTGAAGATATCATCATATATCCAGATGGTGCATGGAGCATCAAGCTATATCGCAGACCCCATGAACAACTTCGTGAAGTGGATGCTCACTCCATGAAAAATGGATTTCCGGAAATGCTGGAGTTGTCGGGATTCGAATCACGGAATTATTCATTGCGCATGAAGCTGATCAGTGCAGAACCTGTCTCTGCCGAAGTATTCCCATTATTACCCGGGGAGGCTCCGGATGATGAATGAAAGCAACTTGGATGGGCTGGTTTTCAAGAATTGTTTATTTATGGAAATGTGATAAAGAAATCAGAGATTAAATGAAATTCAAACTGATTTACCCGAAATGGAAGAAGCTTGACAGACAAACGGAGTTTCACCTGCCGCCTCACGGTCCTGTCGTATTTGCTGCGGCGATACCTCCTGATGTGGAGGTTGATTTCACGGATGAAAATGTGGAGTCTATTAACTTTGACGATACTCCCGACTTCGTCGGCATTTCCATGATGCTGACCAGCCAGGTTAAGCGGGGTTGGGAGATTGCCGACATCTTCAGGCAAAAGGGAATCAAGGTCATCTTCGGTGGGATTGCCACAATGCTTCATGCAGAAGAAACCGAACTTCATGCTGATGCCGTCTTTCTTGGAGAAGCGGAAGGCCGGATGGAGACGGTTTTCAGCGATTTCAGAAACAACTGTCTGAAGAAACGCTATGACTACTCATCGGATTTTCCGCCCACCGAATCCATAGGGACAGCCAGACGGGCGATCCTGAATCGTGAGCTATACTATTATAAAGGTGTGCAGATGGTCGACCTTGTCCATGCTTCGCGAGGATGCCGGTTCAACTGCTACCCCTGTTGTGTCAATTTCCTGGGCGGCAGGACATTCAGGCCCCGCCCATATGATAAGGTAATCGAAGAGTTTGTTGGTATCGATAATAATAGGCTGTTTATCGTTGATAATTCTCTTGCCCAGGATAAAAATTGGGAGATGGGGCTCTTCCGAGAAATGATTCCCCTGAAGAAGAAATGGTGCTCCCATCCTATCGAGGATGATGACGAGGTCCTTGATTTGGCGGCACAGGCAGGGGCCTGGTATGTATACCAGGCTATCTTTGATACATCCGATTATATACGGAAACGTATCAAGCGCTATCATGACCATGGCATCGGGGTGGAGGGAACAATCCTCCTGGGACTGGATCACCATACTGAAAATTATATAAAGGAATTGATAGACTTTATCATGGACATAGAGCTGGATATCGCGGAGTTCACTATTCTGACCCCCTTTCCCCATACACGCGTATTTGATGATTTTCAGCGGGACGGGAGAATTTTATCTTACGACTGGGACAAATACACGTGTGATAAGGCCGTCATTCAACCGAAGTACATGTCAGCGGATGCCCTTCAGGAATTATACTATTATGCATGGGATACATTCTATAAAGATGAGCCTCAAAACTATAAGATGTATAAACTTCTTAAAAAAGTGATAGAAAGAGAGAAAATGGATCATACCTTCAGATATCGCCGTCGGGATCTTATGTCCCGGGTGTTTGGGAAATGATCGAAAGAGACGGGTACATTAAAATGAACAGATCGAAATTGATTGTAGTCGGCGAAGGGTGGGTGTCCCTGAATCAGATCGTCGCTGTTGCGAACGGGAATGCGATCATACGGATCAGTGCGGACGAACGATTTATGAAGCTGATGCGGCAGACTAAGGCTATGTTGTTGGGTGCCATTAAGAGTGGGGTGGCTGTCTACGGCGTAAACACAGGGTATGGAAAGTCATGCGGGAAGCAGATACCCCTCAAAGATTCTTTGAAAAAAACAGTGAAGCCTATAGACTTCAATGGCTGTGGGACCGGTGATCCCATCAATGTTGAAGAGATACGCGCAGCCATGTTTTGCAGGATGCTCTGTCTTGCAAAGGGATATTCCGTTGGGCGATTGAACTACTTGAGCAGCTGGCTACTTTCATTAATTCCGGTATTACACCTGTTGTTCCCTCGGAAGGTTCCGTCGGAGCATCGGGTGATCTACACCTATGTCTTATATCGCAGCATGCCTTGAGGGAGATCGTGAGGTATTTTACAAGGGGCGGCGAATGTTTACTGGAAAGGCCCTTGAATTGGCAAGTATTTCACCATATCATTTTGGACCCAAAGAGTCCCTTTCCATGATTAATGGTACATCGACCATGACCGGAATTGCCATGCTTGCAATATACCGGGTCAGAAAAATCCTTAACGCCGCGATTTGTGCAACGGCCCTCAGCGTCCATGCCTTGAAGTGTAAGGTCCATCATTTTCAACCTTTGATTGGTGATGTTAAGCCCTTCCCCGAGCAGATATTTGTGGCGCGGCATTTGACGCGTCTCCTACATACCAGGGGGCAGATAATGGACCTTGAGGAACCTGGGGCGGATACCCTGCAGGATCCCTATTCCATCCGTTGCACACCCCAGATCGCAGGTGTCCTGTTTGATGCCCTGACATGGATCGAAAAATGGGTGGAAATTGAAGCCAACAGCTCGAATGACAATCCGATTTTTAATCCTGATACGGGCCATCCTGTCATGAGCGGCAATTTTTATGGGGGACACATCGCCTTTGCCATGGATTCTTTGAAATCAGCACTGGCAGCTATTGCTGACATGTCGGACCGGCAAATTATTTTGATGGTCAACCCGTAGACAAACAGGGGACTTCCCGCTGATCTTGTTGGCGCCAAAGGCAAAAAGTTTTTAATGAACCATGGATTTAAAGCCATGTCTATTACTGCTTCCGCATTATGTGCCGAGACATTAAAAGCAACGATGCCCGCAGCCTCCTTTTCAAGGTCCTGCGAATCCCATAATCAGGATAAAGTAAGCCTTGGCACCCTTGCAGCAAGAGATGCCCAGCAAATTGTCACGCTTGTGCGAAAAATTGTTGCCATTCATCTTCTTGCGGCAGCCCAGGCGTGTGATCTACGCAAGACATCCAAGGCCCGCCCGCACCTCCAGGCATTGATGAAAAATATTCGGACTGTGGCTAAGGGTATTATTACAGATCAACCGATGGACAAGGATATTGAGAACGTCGCCAGGGCCATATCCGAAACGGACATGTTTAATTTGCCAGATCTGTTGCAGGAGGAGGTCTCTTATGAGTGAGTGCAAGCGTGCCAGCCATGAAATTGAACACTGCGTTGCGTTTTATGAGCTTGATCCCATGCAGATAGTCTGGCACGGCAATTATTTTCAATATTTTGAAGACGCCCGAAGGGGTCTTCTGGAAAAACATGGTATAAATCTCTATGTGTTTTACGATAAATACAATTATCTATTCCCCGTCATCAAAACGTCGTCGAAATACATATATCCCTTGAGGTATGGGGATGAATTTGTTTGTAAAGCCACACTGATGGAGTGCAAGATGACACTCGTCGTAGACTTTGAAATCAGGCTTAAGAAAGACGGGAAAATATGCGCCCGCGGCAGGACGGAGCAGGTTACCGTAAAGATGCCGGAGATGGAAATTATGTTCACTATCCCGCAGGAAATCCGGACAGCTCTAAAATGTTGAATATGAACTGTGATTTTACCGGAGCGTTCATTACCGGTATTGAGTGCGTGAGTTCCTGGTCAAGCGTTTTGGACCGTATCAATGTGTTTCCCATCGCCGATGGCGATACGGGACGAAACCTCGTATGCAGCCTTGCGCCCCTCCGCCATGTCGCTGTAAATCGGGAAAGAACAGTCCATGAACTGCTCTTGTCAGCTCGGGGAAATGCAGGAAATATTGCCGCCCGTTTCTTTCAAGCCTTTATATGGACAGATACTTTTGAAGATCTTCACAATACAATAAAAAAGGGTCGGGACCAGGCATGGCAGACCATTGGCGATCCCCAGCCGGGCACCATGCTGACCTTCTTTGATGCATTGACGGATGTCATTGGGCAGAACCACGGAGCAGCGGACAGGGCGTGGGTGAGCCATGTGATGGATCGTCTGGTTGAAGTTGTGCGGAGTACAACAGCCATGCAGCCGAGCTTGGAAGATGCAGGCGTTATCGATGCGGGTGCCCTGGGGATGTTTCTCTATTTCGACGGGTTCCTGAATGCACTAATTGGCAATACCTCGGAATTCTGCCCCATCATGTCTCTTTTTAACGGCAGACTGCAGCCTCGGCATTTTCCCGATAAAAGGTTGGAATACGGACATTGCGTGGACATGGTTCTTTCCAGTTATGATGGGGTAGAGAAAGACCTTCTGAAACTGTCGCAAAGGGGTGAGAATATCGTAGTGATCCGGGATGAGGCTTACGTTAAGGTGCATCTTCATACCCGGGATCGTGATCAGATAAGGAAAGATTTTGAAACAACCCGTAATATGATTCGCTGGTCTGATGATGATCTGAAGGTTCAGACAGCCGCGTTTCAAAGTTCCCATGGAAAGCAGGCTGTCCATATCATGACCGATGCGGCAGGCTCCCTGACCCGGGATGATGCGCGGGCTCTTAATATTACCCTTCTGGACAGTTACATCAATATAGGCGGGATGTCTTTGCCGGAGAGCTATGTATCCCCGGAAGTGGTCTACCATGCCATGAGAAAGGGTGAGAATGTTTCGACATCACAAGCTTCAGTCTTTGAGCGACACCAGTGTTATCAGAGCGTGGTCAGTATTCATGGAAAAACCCTGTATCTGTGCGTGGGATCCGGTTATACAGGAAACTACGAAACGGCCATACGATGGAAGAGAGAGCATGGCCTGGGTGATAGTTTGGTCATCATAGATACTGGATGCGCTTCAGGCCGCCTCGGTCTCCTGGCGGCAGTGACAGCAAAATATGCCTATCAGACAGTCATTCCGGAAGATGTGATTTCCTTTGCTGCGGAAGCGGCTAATCGATGCCAAGAGTATATTTTCATTGATAAGCTTCAATATTTGGCCGCTGGGGGCCGATTGTCGAAGAGAGGAGCCTTCTTTGGGGATATAATGCATATGAAACCAGTCATCAGCCCGCAGCCAGATGGTGCCAGGAAAATTGGTGTATTGAGAAATCGCCGCGATCAGATGGCTTTCGCCATGAAAAAACTTTCCAAATCTCTGACACTGGACTCCCGGTCTGCTATTTGGCTGGAATATTCCGACAATGGTGATTGGGTAGCGGAGGAAATCATAGAGCAAATAAGAAAACAGTATCCCCTTGCGGATTTGGCAATGAAGCCCATTTCGCTGACGACTGGTGTTCATGTTGGTCCTGGAACATGGGCAATAACATTTTATTCCGATAGATAACAGACTGCTGAAAATACCTATCCTTGCCTGTATAGCGGTGTTTGCAAGTTTTTCTGAAGAGCTTTTGATGGCGAAAAAAACAAATAAAGAAAACAGCTTTGGCCGCTTGGCGATTGTCATTCCAGTTTATAATCATGAAGGGCGAATTGCCTCGGTGGTCCGGGAAGCTTTGAAGCTTCAATGCCTTCTGTTAGTCATTGACGACGGATCAACGGACAGGACATACGATAGGATAAAGGACATACCCTCCATTAAAATCATCCGCCACTATAATAACCGCGGGAAGGGAGCGGCTATACTAACCGGCTTTATGGCAGCAAAGCCTATGGCCGATTGGGCTGTCACGATCGACGCTGACGGGCAGCATCACCCCGAAGACATCGAGCACCTGATTCGGGCTGTTCCTGGAGGCACCAGGCCCATCATCATAGGTCGGCGGGAAGGCATGGATCATCAGCATGTACCGTGGAAGAGCAGATTCGGCAGAATATTTTCAAACTTTTGGGTAAGGGCATCAGGAGGGCCAGACATTGAGGACACGCAAAGCGGTTTCAGGCTGTACCCCTTGCCGGAGGCCATGAACATTCCGGTGAGAGCGCGGCATTTTCAATTCGAATTGGAAATCCTCATAAAGGCGAAGTGGCAAGGCATTGCTGTTCTTGAAGCGCCTATCCGGGTTACATATCAGTCAGAAGGGGAGCGGGTATCCCATTATCGTGGTTTTGTTGATTTTTATAGAAATACAGGAACATTTAGCCGTTTGATTTTTACGCGATTATTTGTATTACCCTTCTTGCGAAGAGGTGACCCAGGATACAAGTCTTATTACCAGTAAGTGTTCCATAAGGGCCGGTCCGTGTCCCGGACATAAGCCATTTCAGACAGGATGCCGTCCAGCGTGAAGATAAAGACCGCTGAGTCATGGCGTAGGAGATTGCCTGCGGCATCAAGATTGGGTGAAATCGGCCACTGATTGCTTAAGGGGATTCCGATGGAAAGCCGGGCACCCTGATAATGGAGCTTCTGATAATGAAGGGCAAAATGGCCTTCCATTTCTACGAAACCCACAGGGGCGCCCTAGAAGTCCAGCACATCTCCCAGGGGGGTCTTGCCGATGATGAATTCATGAGGTAAGGATAAGTCTGCTATTCATATTTTCCTCCTGTCCGTTTACGAAAAGTGACTATTAACGATATTCAAGGCGCTTTTTTAAAATTCTCTTCAAAACTTTCCCGGCTTGATTGCGGGGCAAATTATCAACAAAAAAAATATTTTGGGGAATTTTATACGAAGCTATCCTATCATGTAGAGCAGCTAGAAGTGCGCTTTCAGTTGTTTGAACACCATCATGAAGGATGACAAATGCTGCAACAACCTCCCCTCTTTTAGTATCGATCATTCCCACCACGGCCGCTTCCCTGACCTCAGGAATAGCTTGGAGGGCCCTTTCCACTTCAGCGGGATAAATATTTTCGCCAGAAGAAATGATCAGCTCATCCTTCCGGCCCATAATATAAACAAAGCCCTCTTCATCGCGTCTGCCCATATCTCCTGTGTGGAACCACCCCCTATCCATGGCCGCTTTCGTTTCCTCTGCCTTGCGCCAATATCCTGAAAAGACATTTGGCCCATGGACAATAATCTCCCCGGCCTCGCCTATGGAGACATTCCGCCCTTTCGCATCAACTATGCGCAGGTTGACATGAAAGACCTCTTTGCCAACAGAGCCTGCTTTGCGGATTGAATCTTCGAGATCGAGGGATGTCAATCGCCCTGTCTCTGTCATTGCATAACCCTGGACAAAACCAACGCTTTTTTCTTCCTGATATTTTTTGATTACGGCAAGAGAAATAGGCGCACCACCGGAAATGAAAAAATGGACGTGTGATAGATCTGCATCTCTCCAGTTTTCTGTCTCTGCCATCAATTGATACATCACAGGCACGGCAAACATGTAGTTGATTTTCTCCTCGCTGATCATCTTGAGAATTTCCGAAGCATTATAGAAGCTGCTAATGACGATGCTGCCGCCCGCATAAATAATCGGCGTAACTGACGCCGCCAGAGCGCCAATATGAAAGAGGGGAGCGACGACCAGAGATTTATAGGTACGGTCGATGCCGTATCCCAAGAGGGAATGAATGGCGCCAAACAGGATATTTTCATGGGTTAACACGGCTCCCTTGGGGTCACCTGTGGTACCGGCGGTATACATAATAAAAAGGGGATCTTTCAGGTTGATGGGTTCCAGTTCAGGGGATTCCATTTCCGAATTCTGGTCTCCATGCTCTGAAAAAGTGGGATAGTCCAGAACGATGCCGCTGTAATGGAAATAATTCCCGTGTACAGTACTGGTGGATTTGAGTTCCTGAACTTTAGGGGCAAACTCGGCCGTATAGATTAGGATACATGGCTCGGCATCCATCAGGATATAGAGAAGCTCAGGAACAGTCAGCCGAAAATTCAATGGAACCATAATGGCACCCGTCTTGGCGCAGGCAAAAAATATTTCCAGAAACTCGCTGCAGTTGGACATAAGCAGGGCTATACGGTTACCCTGGCCAATACCCAATCGGCACATGGCATTAGCCGTCCTGTTTACACGTTCATTAAATTGCCGGTTGTCATATATCTTGCCCCCATCTCGCAAAAAAAGGCCTTCCGGGTGAAGGAGGGCTCGTTTTTGAATCCACTCTCCGATGTTCATTATCTGCTTTCCCCTTGATTATATTTGGTAAAGATTAAATAGACATATGTTCCACCAAAAGAAACACCAGCCAGCATGGCATGCTCCATTTTCGACTCTCTTGCTTCACCACTGACGAACGCCAATGGTCCCAGGGGCTCCAAAAGCCCGACTGTCGGCGGCAGGACATTCTGTCCCATGGACAAGGCCAGGGCACAGGCTCGCATACCGCCACTAGAGTAGCTTTCCCCTATTGCACCCTTGAGTGAAGTGATCAATGGCGGTGTCTTCGCATCAACAAAAATTTCGGAATATGCTCCCGCCTCTGTGGCATCCAGAATCATACTGCCATTTGCGGCCGCCGAAACAGCTTGAACATCATTGGCAGTAATACCAGCATCGGCCATGGCTCTCTGAATAGTCCTCTTTATACCTGCCGTGTGTGATGGCCAATGCAGGGGAGGCGTAGGTGAGGAGCCCATACCCATACCCGTTATTTCACAATAGGGCCGCCGCCCCCCCCTGGCCAAAGCCTTCTCCATGTACTCTATACAAACAAAACCGCACCCTTCGCCAGCGACCGTTCCATTCCTGTTCATGTCAAAGGGTTTGCAGGCCTCTACCCCCCCATTAATGGGAGAGAGTGCAAGAAATCGGGTTAGTGCCTCGTAATAAAATTTGGATAAAATGTCTGACCCGCCAGCCAGGATACAATCGGCCGTGCCACGGCGAATTTCGTTGACAGCATAGGCTATGGCTGTTTCCGCGGACACGGCATATTCGGTTACGGTGACATTCACGCCACGGAATCCCAGTTCTATGGAGGCATGTCCCGCTGCTGCATTCATGACTGTATTGGGGACCATGATAGGATTGACAAAGGCAGGGCCACTCCTAATCAGTGTTTCGGCAAAATGAGAGGTAACATCCGTCGCGCCAAAAGCCGTCCCGAAAATAATGCCGATCCGATCACGGTTATCGATACTGACATTCAGGCCTGCATCATCGAGAGCTAAACGTACTGCGGCTGTTGTCATCTGAGAGATCCTATCCATACGCCGTAGAGTCTTAATGGAAATAAAGTCACGGGCTGAGAAATTGGTTACCTCCGCTCCAAGATGGGATGGGAAAGCTGACGTGTCGAAAGAAGTAATATCGGAAATAGCGGAGTCACCGGAAAAAAGTCGTTTGCTGAAATCTTCTTTGCCAATTCCAAGGGGTGTGACCATGCCGATCCCTGTCACAACAACTCGTTTTATCCGCTCACCCTGAGGGAATAGCCGGTCATTATTCATAGGCGACATCTTTCATTCATTATACCGCCCGAATATGATGGTAGTGTTGTTGCCACCGAAGGCGAAGGAATTGGAGAGAACCGCCCGCAGCCTGGCAGGTCTTACCCCTTCAGTAACATAATCAAGATCACAGAGGGGATCTGGATCGTCATGATTAATAGTGAGTGGGATGAATCCATGCGATAGTGCGAGCAGGGAAACAACCCCTTCCAAGGCGCCTGCCGCGCCCAGGGTGTGTCCCGTCATAGATTTAGTCGAGCTGACCGGAATCGCGTAGGCTCTCTTACCGAAAACTTCTTTGATTGCCTTGGTCTCCATAACATCGTTGGCCTGTGTTGCTGTGCCGTGGGCATTGATGTAGTCGATATCTTCGTGGGATAAACCGCTATCCTTGATGGCCGCTTCCATGGAGCGGATGGCGCCGGAAGCCTGTTCATCGGGGGCTGTCATGTGAAAGGAATCGCTGGTTACGCCATAGCCTGAAATTTCGCCATAGATCCGGGCTCCTCTCATCAACGCCACATCCAGCGGCTCAAGGATCATCATGGCTGCTGCCTCACCCAGAGAAAGGCCGCTGCGTTTGCGGTCAAAAGGCCTGCAGGTATTCGGGTCAAGAGATTTCAGGGCATTGAAAGCTGCATAGGTGATCCGACACATGGGTTCTACCCCACCAGCAAGCATCATGGACGCTTGGCCCTGGCGGATCAGGTCTCGTGCATAGCCCAATACGGTAGCACCCGAAGAACATGCTGTCATCAAGGTGATTTTGGGCCCCTGTAAGCTTAAATGATATGCAATATGATCAGCAGAAGCGGCGCAGTAGATGGAAGAGAGTTTGGAAAAACGAGCTTTTTTACCTATCCTGGTCAGGAAGTCACTATAAAAGTTTTCACCCTCGAGGAGACCACCGGAACCGCCGC
>JBEKJA010000065.1:0-16288 GCA_050011475.1 Syntrophales bacterium | reverse complement strand
CTTTGGTATTATATTAGTGATTATTATTTTGCTCAATCTCCCATTTGGCTATTGGCGGGTGGGTGTGAAGAAGTTTTCATTTCAGTGGATTCTCGCAGTTCATCTGCCGGTTCCTTTCGTGATTATTCTCCGTATACTAGGCGGGGTTCTCTGGAATGTAAAAACATTCCCCATATTAGCGGGTGCTTATTTTGCAGGCCAATATTTAGGAGGCAGCCTTTACACTCAATGGAAGAAGCGGCATTGACAGACAGACCTTCCATCCAGTAGAAGCTTCTGTGAGCGTTCGATTGACTTTGTTCTTAAAGCACTATATGCAACCATTAACAAAAGAAACAGGAGGTGATGCAAGATGTCTAAAGGACTGTTTCAGCCGATGCACCTTCTTGTAATTCTGGTAGCGCTAACCCATGAGGGCGACAATGAAGTCTGTGGTGTTCATTTCCATCCCTTCCTCTCCCCTTAACTTAAATTGATGAGCAATTATGATCGAACATGATTTTGATTTCATACTGGATAGTAAGCCATCAAATAAATCGGGTGTCTATGAGTTATGGCTGGCTGTTACCATCGATGCTTTCTTTACACTGAGGGATGGCTTAGGCAATGAAGGAATGGCGCGGGGATGGATCGAAGACCCCGATAATATCTTTTTCGATGCAGTATGTGAACAGATGGAATTTTCGCCGGATGCACTCAGGGAGAGAATACGAGAGGCCTTGGTCCGTCATAATCAGGTCTGTCCCAGCATTATAAATAAAATTCATCTATAGATAGTATATTTGTTACTTCCTCATGTCGATGCGTCGGCATAAATAAATACGAAAAAAGAAAACCAACCTGGATTCCCTATGTGAAAGCCCCTGTGAAACAGGAAGCCATAAAGAAAATATCGGCAAGATCTTTTAATGGATCTCGCCGATGGTGTTAGAATTCGGCACATGCAGCTTCGTGTACAACGACTTTCCCGTTTTTCAGGAATGTCATCTTCAGTAAATCTCCACAAAGTTGATCTTCTGAATAAATAGCTGTTGAGCCAGTTTGCAGAAAAATGATCATCCGGATAGCCGATCGCAATGGAGACAGGGAGCCTTAGGGGTGGTCCAGGTTCTTTAGACAACCTATTGTAGGTTATAAGTGGATAGCTGCCCTGATTCACACCGCTTCCTTAAACTTCGGTATGGTATTCCAGTAAACCTCATCGGGAGTCCTATTGTCAAGCCCCTGATGCCGCCGCCTTTTATTGTATCGATCAAAGTACTTCGTAAGCTCTTTTCTAGCCTCGGCGATGGAATGGTACGCTTTGAGATAGACCTCTTCGTATTTAACGCTCTTCCAGAGCCTCTCGATGAACACGTTATCCATCCATCGGCCGCGTCCGTCCATGCTGATCCGGATGTTGTGCGTGGTGAGCATTCTGATAAAGGCGTCAGCGGTAAACTGACTGCCCTGGTCCGTGTTGAATATTTGTGGTGTTCCGTAGAGGGAGATCGCCTCTTCAAGGGCGTCGGTGCAGAAGGAGGAATCCAGGGTATTCGAGAGCCTCCAGGAAAGAACCTTTCGGCTGGCCCAGTCCATGATAGCCACAAGATAACAAAATCCTTTTGCCATGGGAATGTAAGTAATATCTGCGGCCCAAGCAGTATTGGCTTCCGTGATCGAAAGTCCTCTCAACAAATAAGGGTAGATCGTATGGCCGGGATGCGGTTCCGAGAGGCGGGGGTTCTGATAGATCGCCTCGATCCCCATTTTCCTCATCAGGGTGCGGATATGGCTTCAACCTTGTGACCCTTGTTCCAGAGTTCGTTCTTGATGCCTCTGCTGCCCATAAAAGGATACTCCAGATGAATCTCGTCCATGAGACGCATGAGATCCCTGTCCCTGTCGCTTACCGGCACAGGGTTGTAATAGATGCCGGACCGGGAGAGGTTTAATAGCCGGCACTGTCTGGTGAGTGGCAACAGATGCTCCCTGCTGGTCATTTCTTTGCGCTCGGCCCGTCTATGCGCCCGAGCGCAACGGATAAAAAATCGTTCTCCATCGCGAGCTTCCCGATCTTCGCATGAAGCTCCCGCACGTCGGGTTCCTGGTGTTTCTTATCTTTATCAAAGACTTCGGATGCCCGATCCAATAACTGCTTCTTCCACGTCGTGATCTGATTGGGATGAACCTGAAAGCGTTGTGCTAATTCCGAAAGCGTCTGTTCCCCCTTGACCGCCTCCACTGCTACTTTGGCCTTGAATGCAACCCCGTGATTCCTTCTCGTACGTTTTGTCATAGCCGCTGCTCCTTTCTGTGTCATTATAGAGCAGCTTTACCACTTATGCCACTGTCCAGTTTTCCCAGACCGGCTCTCTTTTTGTCCTTGACATCACATTATAAACTTGGTAGCAAATTTTACCATTAGTTAAAATAATAAACCGTTGGTTAAATAGGGGCCGTCTCCTATGGACAAACATAAGGAAGCCATCCAGCTTAGAATGCAGCGTGAGCGGGACCAGCGTATCCAAAGCATTCTGGGCGCTGCCCAGAGAGTATTTATCGCTGAGGGATATACCAAGGCTATTATGGACAAGATTGCCTTGGAAGCGGGGATTACCAAGCCTACCATCTACCAGTATTTTAAAACGAAAGATGATCTCTTCTTTACGCTGATGCTTCCTGTCATTGAAGAGTTGCGCATCCAATTGAGCAATATCGAAACCAAGCTTACCACCCATAAGTACCGAACCGGAAAGGCTCTTATTCGGGATCTCTTCTCCTCAGCCCTTCAAAGTTATAAATTGGCCCCTGAAACATTTCTCATGATCCAATTTTTCCAGGAAACCGGCCTGGTAGGGAAACTTGATGACCACATCAGCAGAGAACTCAACGACAGGGGCAGGCATAACTTCGTTGTGCTTCGCCTGGTCATCAAAATCGGGATGGAACAGGGGCTGATAAAAAAAATGAATGTAAACGAATTGGCCGATGTACTTTGGGGACTTTTTGTCGGCATCATCCACCTTGAACACATCAAAGGGCAGGGCCAGCGCCCACCTATATACCTCAACACTACCATGAAAGTTGCGGAAGATCTAATTGCCGGAACACTCGTAGCCGTAAAGCCTGCGAAGAAAAAATTACCGAATGGATGTCGGAGTCAACCCATAGAACATTAAGCTGGCTGTCTGGAAAGCGGCCTGACAAGAAAGAGGAGGAATGAATCATGTCTATTTTAGTCATTGGTGGTACTGGTTTCATTGGAGCGCGGGTGTCTAAAAAGCTCATTGACCTCGGAGAAACGGTCGTTGCTTTTGATCTCATGCCAACCATGGAGTTTCTCGAAGGCTACGAAAGCAAGATTAAGACCGTCCGCGGAGATATCATGGCGATCGAAGACATCATGAACGCGATCAAGGCAGATGGAATTACAAAGATTATTAACCTCGCCTACGTGCTCGAAATTGAATCGATGATGAACCCACACCTGGCTGTGAAGGTTAATTGTTTGGGTACGAACAATGTATTTGAGGCCGCGAAGATCATGGGTGTCAAGCGCGTCCTGTTTGCAAGCTCTATCACGGCATATGGACCCCAGGCAAAGCATGGGGATAAGGCCCTCAACGAGGATGATCCGTTATATCCCGTCACAGTTTATGGGGAATGTAAGGCCTTCTCAGAATTCATGGCGAAGTATTACCGTGATGCATTCGGGATGGAGGTCTACGTGCTGCGCGTCGGAAGTGCATTCGGACCGGGTAGAACAGGCGGGTCTACCGCCTTTGTCAGCAATATTACCACTCTTCCCGCTCTGGGTCAGCCCTTGCTTATTCCCCTGAAGAAAACAACAAATTTTGTCTACTCGTCGGTAAACGACGTCGCGCAGGCATTTGTTACTGTCTGCCAGGCAGATGTGGCACAGCTCAAACACGGACTCTACAACATCGGCGGCTACACCCATAGGGGGGATGAAGTGGAAGCGCGGATCAAGGAACTCATTCCGGACGCCCAGATCACCTGGGGTGAAATCGAGGTGTACTATGTCTACCGGCTCGACAACTCGCGCCTCACTCAAGATACGGGTTTTACGCTTACGCCAATGTCCCAGGGGATAAGGGATAATATTAACGAAGTCAGGCAGAAAAGATCATTGCCACTGGTGTAGCCTGATACGGTTATCCTATTTAATTCATTGGAAATTTGTGATCATCAGAGGGAGACATAGCCATGGCTGTCAAACAATTCGTTTATGATATGATCGAAAAATACCCGGTCTTCAGTAACGATAAAGAAGATCCGACCCTCAAAGCAGGCTTTGAGATCCGGGAGATCCAAAACTCCAACCTGCAAAAGCAGATTGAACTGATCGCCAGTCAACATCCTTATTACAAACAAATGTTCGAGAAGAATCATATTAGGCTTGGCGACATCAGGACAACCGATGACCTTATCAGGCTCCCCCTGACATATAAGAAAGATTACATGCAAAACTATGAGGATTTCAGGCTGAAACCGGAGGTTAAGGGATTATGGGAAGCGCTGTTCGATATCACTTATACCACCGGGTCAACTACTGGAATGCCAACACCCTTTTACAACACCGTTTACGATCAATATACCAACCTACTGCAAGTGATCCGGAGTTCCAAGATCGTCATGGCGACTCCCAACGATGTGGTCGCAAACTTATTTCCCGTCGGTCCCATCCCCCATATCGGTTTCATGAAATCCATGTGGTTCCCAGTTTTATTGGGTTCTCCACTGGTTTCTGCATGCGGCGGTATGAAGTTTCCGGAATTCCCTGTCACACGTTCCCTGGATTATGCCATTGAGATGATCGAGAAATACAAGTGTACGGTTACCATGGGAATCCCCAGCTTCACCCGGCGCCTCCTTATGAAAGCGCAGGAACAAGGTCGAAATTATTCATCTCTGCGGATGATGATTGCAGTGGGGGAACCGGTCCCCAAGGTGATGAGGGATGACATGCGCCAGAGAGTTGTCAGCATGGGGGCAAAAGACGTGTTTGTTGTCACGAGTCTAGGTTTCACGGAATGTCAGGGGAATTATCCGGAATGTGCGGAGATGAGTGGATCCCACAACCCATCGCCAGACCTGTATTTCACCGAGGTGGTTGATGAGAAGACCGGAGAAAGGTTACCGGATGGTGAGCTGGGGCTCCTGGCACTCACGCATTTAAACCGCAAGGGTACCTGTCTGCTACGCTACATCCTTGGTGACCTGGGTGCCATTACACATGAGCCGTGCGAGGTATGCGGAAGGGAAACCGACCGGGTTATTATCAAGGTCGGCAGTACCTATGTTACCAGAACAAAAGATCTCGTTAAATTGAAAGGAACCCTGATCAACCCGGAACTCCTCAAGGACGAAATCGCCAAAGTCAAAGATGTGCTCGAATACCAGATTGTGTACTCAAAAGTGGACCTCAACGACCCATTCTCCGACGACATCCTGCTCATCAAAGTGGCTGCTCCCGATGCAGATCAGGAGTATGTTGAAAAAGAGGTCATTCAAAAAACAATAACTGCCGTGGAGATTAAGCCGAAGGTGTCGTTTCACGAACCTTCCGAGATTTTCGACCCCGCGTTGGAATTGAAGGCAACAAGGATTGTTGATTTAAGACCAAAAATCGAATGAGCGACAATATGGTCATCAATTAAATAGAAGGAGGATTTTCCCAGTGGGATTGAGAACTGCCAAGGAATACAAGGATAGCTTGAACGATGGCCGCCTGGTGTATCTCGGCGGCGAAAAGATCAAAGATGTGATGGCCAACCCAATGCTCAGGACATGTATCGAGACATCGGCTCTCGATTATGAGATGTATGATATGCCGCAGTATAGGGATCTTGCTGTTGTCAACCTTGAAGACAGTGAGCCAATCAGCAGGTATTACCATATGCCGAAGAGCGGTGAAGACCTCGTCAAGCGTCATGAGTTGATGGTCGAGGCGACCCGCCTGGGAGGAGGGGCGATCCCATTCACTCACGATATTGCATCTGATACTATGAACGCAGTTAATATCACGGCCACCCTGATGGGCAAGAACGAGTACATCGAACGGGCCAACAACTACCGCCGCTATCTGCAGAAGAATGATCTGTCAGTCGCCGTCGCCGTCACGGATGTCAAGGGGGACCGGACCATGCGGCCCTCATCACCAAAGCAGTCTCATCCCGACTATTATGTACGCATCGTCGGCAAGGATGATAAAGGCATCACAGTAAGGGGTGCGAAGGCCCATATCACTGCCGCCGCCTATTTCAATGAACTCATAGTGATTCCCAGCCGGAATATGGGACAGGAGGACGCCGACTATGCAGTTTCTTTCGCCCTGCCCGTTAACACCAAAGGAATTATCCAGGTCTGTCACCCGACAAAGATGGGATTTGGCCCCTGGGATTTCCCCGTTGAAGATCGGCCTGTGCGCTGGCACACGGATTCACTGGTGATCTTCGATGATGTATTCGTCCCTTGGGAGAGAGTATTTCTTTGCGGAGAATGGCAATTCGCTATGCAGCTGGTATACAATTTCGCCTATTATCATCGGCACACGGCAGCAAGTTATCGGGTCCCTATCTCCGAAATGATGGTGGGCATGGCCCAGGCCATGGCTGAATACAATGGGATCGACAAGGTTTCTCATGTCCGGGAAAAGATCATCGATCTGGTCATTTACGTCAACATGCTTAAATCGCTTTCACGGGCGGCCTGTGTCGATTATGTCGTGCACGGAGGAGTACCGACACCGAACCCTACTATCACGAACATGGCAAAGTATCATTTTGCGAGCAAATACCACGACTGCGTGAAGATCGTGCAGGATATTGCGGGCGGTCTTCTCTCGACGGCACCCACCTACAAAGACTTTAAGAACCCTGATATTGGGCCATACATTGATAAATATCTTGGCGGAAAAGCCGGCATCACAGCAGAGTATCGTCTGCGAATGCTACAGCTCATCCGGCGCATTCTCGACCCGGAAATCGAGGTTCTTGCGGTTCATGGTGAGGGTTCTTTCGAGGCGCAACGGATGACGATCTATGCCGAAGCGATCGCGGATATCCTGCAGTATCAGAAATATGTCGAACGGGAAGCAGGAATTCAAAGGACATGAAGGCAGGGAGAGAACCATGAAGATCCTTTTCCAGAACATCTCGACCCGGGCGATTCCGGGCGTGCCCGATGCTGAAAAAATGTGGAACGGTATCGGAAACCACATCCTCAGTCTTACAATGCCTGACACAATTGTAGATTTTGCCTATCTGTCACGGGCTTCTTACTTCGTCGCATCGAAATATATGGAAATGCTTAACAGCGTGTACATCCTCAATAGCCTCATCAGCAAGGTTGGAATGGGCTACGACGCAGCCGTGATAGGCTGTTTTAATGACCCCGGCCTATGGGAGGCCAGGGAATCGCTGGATATTCCGATTATCGGCATTGGAGAATCGGCCATGCATGCCGCATGCATGCTGGGGAGAAATTTCGGGGTTGTCACCGTCAGAAAAAAACTGATTCCCGTCGTGGAAGATAATGTCCGCCGTTATGGTTTGGAATCGAGGCTGATCCGCCAGAATCCCATCCGCTCCTGTGAACTTGATGAAAAGCTTTATCCCGCCATGTTTTCCGATCCGGTAAACATCGCCGTTCCGCCTTTTGAAGCGGAAGCAAAGAAACTCGTGGCCGATGGCGCCGAAGTCGTGGTGGTTGGATGCGCATCCCTCGGGCCTGCCCTCTCACTGGCCGGTTATCGGCTGGTCAGCGGCACCAGGGTGCCGGTGATTGACGCAACAGCCATAGCCGTTAAGATGGCCGAGGCTCTGGGACAGCTCGGAAAGACACTTGGCCTCTCCACCAGCAAAGCGCTCAAATACCAATCCCTTCCCAAGCCGATCGTGGACGGGATCCGTTCAAGCCTTGGATTCAAGACAGAGCCATAGAAACAGTTATTTCCTGAACAAGAACGGGGAGGCAATAAAATGGAGTTGGGTAACCTGACAGGGAAAGTGGCATTCGTCACAGGTACGAGCCATGGCTTGGGCAAAGGTATCGCGCTCGGACTTGCGAAGCATGGTGCAGACGTCATCCTCGCAAGCCGAAAGCTTGGCCTGAATGAGGCGCTGGCGGAAGAAATCCGCGGCTTGGGACAAAAAGCGCTGCCTGTTGCTATGGACGTGATGAAAATAGCAGATATCTCGCGCGCAGTTGAAAAAAGCATCGAGGCATTTGGCCGGATCGATATTTTCATCAACAATGCCGGCACAAGCCCGGTATTCGCCAACTGTGTCGATGTCGAAGAATGGGCATGGGATAAGATTATCGATACAAACCTGAAAGGCCTGTTCTTCTGTGCCGCGAAAGTGGCCCGGGAAATGATGAAGCATAAATATGGACGGATCATCAACATCACTTCTGCTGCCGGCAATATGGGATCCCCTCTAGTCGGCCCTTATGGAGCATCTAAAGCGGCAGTTATCCAGTTGACCAAGACGCTTGCCCTGGAGCTGGCTCCATACTGCATCACTGTCAATGCCATCGGACCGTCCTTTTTTGAGGTGGGCGTTAGTGAGCCCGTTCTGAAGAGCAGGGAAATGACGGAGTCCATCATAAAAAGAACGCCCCTTGGAAGAGTCGGACTTATTGAAGACCTGGTGGGTGCAGTTGTCTTTCTATCCTCCGACTCAGCGTCTTACATCACCGGCCATACATTGTTCGTGGATGGGGGATGGTGCGCAGGATCGTAATCTGCAGTCCATATGAAAATAACTTTTCAGAGAGGGAACAGGCAATGGAAAAAAAGATTGAAAGGATCGCTGTGATCGGTGCTGGCATCATGGGTCCGGGAATCGCACAGGTTTTTGCCGGACACGGGTATAACGTTTCCCTGAATGACGTGGATGAATCCAATCTCCGGAAGGGCATCGAGCGGGTGAAGCAGAATCTTGCACTGTTCATCAAGAAAGGACTCGCTACCGAGGAACAATCCAAACTCATTTTTTCCAATATCATGGTAACATCTGATCCGACCAAAGCCGTGAAAGATGCCGATTTCATCATTGAAGCGATAACAGAAAGTATAGATGCGAAAAAAAAGCTTTTTGAACAGATAGAAACTGTCTGCCCCCCCATGCGATCCTTGCGAGCAACACTTCGACCATAAGAATATCCGATATGGCTGCAGCAACCCGACGGCCTGAAAAGTTTATCGGGACCCACTGGATGCTACCCCCGCACATACGTCCCCTGGTTGAGATCATCCCTGGAGAAAAAACCTCTAAACAGACCATCGATACAACATTGGACCTCATCGCATCCTTGGGAAAGGTACCTGTACAAGCTAAAGATATGCCTGGGTTTATCATCAATCGGCTTCAGGCGGGCATATTCATCCAGGCACTGGCTTTATTAGAGGAAGGCATCTCCAAAGAAGCCATTGACCGTGCGTGGACGCATCACCTAGGATTGCGCTACTGCCTGATGGGCCCTGTAGAAGGCATGGACTCCATGGGTTTGGATACCGTATATCTGGCAGGACTCTATCTCTCAGCTGTCTTTAACGATCCGAGTTGGGCGCCAACTGAAACATTGAAGAGGAAGTTCGAATCCGGCGAGTACGGCTATAAGACAGGCAAAGGATTCTATGACTATACCGGAAGGGACGTCAATCAGATCATCAGCAACAGGGATGAAGAGCTGATCAATCTGATGAGAGCACGAAACATTCAGGTCGGTTGAGGAGGGCTGAACCCAGGTCCTTTCGCGGTTCTTGAATTTACTAAGATCAGGAGCGTAGCCCATGAACATCGTCAATATGGACGCTTTCCTTGAGGTGGCCAATCGTGACCCGGAATTTGCGATTGCCGCCCGATACTGGAACGCAACCGTAATATTCGAGATGGGGGATGATAAGCATCTCATAACAATCCGGGATGGAAAAATCGTCGGGATCCTCTCCGACCTTGGACCAATGGAAGACTGGGACTGGAAATTCCGCATCAGCGGACCCCACGACGGATGGATGAAGCTTCTCCAGCCCATACCGGAACCATTCTATCAGGCCATCCTGCCGGCCACCCTGTTCCATGGCTTCACGATCGGCGGCGATTTTATGACTTTCTGTTCTTATTACAGGGCGTTTTCCCGCATGATCGAACTGATGCGCTTGCACACCACGATAAAGCCACAATAGGGAGGAACCATGCTGAAATATGAAAAAGTGACGGGAAAGTATCTCCATCTTGAGGTTGATGGTTTAAACTACCGCATCTATATGGAGGAGAACGGTAGTGGTATTCCCCTGCTGTTACAGCATACGGCGGGTTCCGATGGGCGCCTTTGGAGGCATCTTCTCAACGATGAAGAAATCGCAAAAAGCTTTCGGATGATCGCCTATCATGGCAAGTCTCTGCCTCCCCTCAATGCGAATTGGTGGCAGGAAGAGTACCACCTGACACAGGATTTTCTAATGAAGTTTGTAGTTACCCTGAGCCATGCTCTCGGGCTCGATCGTCCAGTATACATGGGCTGTTCTATTGGGGGGCACCTTGCTCCCGACCTGGCATTGTACTACCCGGGTGAATTCAGGGCAGTGATCGGCATCGAGTCGGCCCATTTCACGCCCGGATTGAACCAGCAATGGCTGTATCATCCCAGGATTAACAGTGAATTCAATGCACAGCTGGCATATGACCTTATGGGCCCGACTTCTCCGGAGGTATATAAGAGGGAAACCTGCTGGTGCTATAGCCAGGGTTCACCGTCCGTCGTAAAGGGAGCGCTCCATTATTTCTGTGTTGAGCATAATCTCATTGGAAAGGCTCAGGATATTGATACCTCAAAGGTTGCTGTCTATCTGTTCGGCGGTGAGTATGACTATTCGTGTCCACCAGCTCTGACCGAGATGCTGGCAGGTGATATAGCAGGAGCAAAATTCCAGATGATTGAAGGGGCAGGCCATTTCCCCATGAGCGAAGACCCTGAAAAATTCAGGCGCTATATTCTTCCGGTCCTGGAAGAAATCAAAAACATTCAGGCATCATAAAATCCATGAGGGGAGAAATCTATGAAGACTTGGATTCGCAATATTTTCTGGCTGATCGGTTTGGGAAACCTTGCAACGGCAGGGCTGGCAGTATGTCCATTTTATGATAGCACATTCTTCAGCAGTTTAAATCCCGAAGTTTTTTCTAGGACAGGCTTAATCGCCATAGGCTTGTGGGGGCTCGTGTATATCGCCATTTCGAGCGCATACCACAAAGCCCCTTACGTTGTCCTTGTTGTGGCCTTGGAGAAACTGTTTTATTCTTCCCTAGCGATACCCTGGATGCTCAAGAACGGCTGCAGAATGGGAGAGATTTTTCAACGGGACATCATTGCCGGACTTGTTTACTGTGCGTGGTGGCCATACGATTTCCTGGCTTTCGTCTTCTTCCTTTATGTATTTATGAAAGTCCGAAAAACGTCCCCGGCATAAAAACCGTTTAGGAGGTTGGATGAAACTTTATACATTCACTGCAGGTTGTTCACTGGTAATTGGCCGCCTGATGCGGAAAGACCAGCCACTGAAATTCATCCGGATGCCAATGGTTTGTTTCCTCCTGGAGCGTAGCGATGGGTTGGTTCTTGTAGATACGGGTCTGGGAAGTGTCACCGTGAGAAACCCGGCAGAATTCCCTGGAATATTTTACACGATGGCCCTATTCTTCCGGATCAGGGAGGGTGAGGAAGCCATCTCACGTGTGAAGTCCCTAGGGTATCATGCAACTGATGTAAAACACATCATCCTGACCCATCTCCATATGGATCATGTAGGAGGCCTGGGCGATTTTCCGGATGCTGAGGTTCATGTCACAAGACAGGGATTTGATACGATGAATGAACAGGCCGATAAGTTCATGTCATTTTTCCATTCCGGTGCCTTTAAACACAGTCCTAAATGGCAATTTTATGAGTTGGATGAAAAGCCCTTTCTTGGATTTCCGCGCTCGCTCGACCTGTTTGGGGACGGTAACGTCGTGATGGTCGGCACACCCGGCCATACCGCCGGCCATATCGGTGTTGCGATTACATTAAAAAATGAAATATTCCTGCATCTCGGAGATGCCGCGCTGTTCGAGGACCAGTTCCGCAATGCCTCTGTGGTAGCGATAGGAGCAAAAATATTCCGGTGGAAAGCTAACTCGACACCGATTAAGGAGATGGCTTCGCAGAAGCAGCTTGCTGCTGCTTGTGGGAATATTAGGGGGTTACATACTATATGCTCTCACGATGCTTGGACGTTCGAACGATGGCCGAGATTCCCGGAACCATTAACAACGGGGTAAAAGCACAGCAGCCAGAGATGGCACACCACACAACACCACTGTTATTTCAAAATCATCAGAGAAAAAAGAACTCAAAACAAAGTGTAACCGAAAGGAGGAGGCAAACCATGGAAACCATACAGACCGTATCTGGCCCGATAGCATCTGACTGCCTGGGTAAGACCCTGACATATTATCCCTTGACAAGCAAAAACAGCCCCCCTATGCTTCCATCCATCGAAAGCAATACCTTATCAAATATCAAAAATTCAAAAAGAAACAGGGAACGGGACATTGAAAAGGAAAAAGGCGGCGCACCATGAAATTCGTTAAATTTCTTGCTACGGTTGATGCTGTGAAATGCAACGGTGACAAGCTTTGCGAAGTAATATGTCCCACCGGCGCAATACGGGTCGAGGATAAAAAAGCCGTCGTCGATGCGAATCTTTGCAGGGCATGCCGCAAGTGTTTCGACATCTGCAGGCAGGATGCCATTGCCATGATACAGAGGCAGGAGCCGTTGGTCATCGAGGTGGACCCGGAAACCGTGGATGAGGCGAAGATCATCTCACTTTGTGAGAAAGCCCATCTCTTCCCGGAACAGCCGATCTGTGCATGTACCTTGACCCCGGCAAAGGAGGCTGCCGCAGCAGTCCTGAAAGGCGCCAGAACCCCGGAAGATCTCTCGGCCCAGACAGGCGTCCGTACCGGTTGCGGAATATACTGTATGGGTGCGATCCAGAGACTGCTTGCGGCCCATGGGATCGAGCTGTCGCCGCCGGCAAACCACCGCTGGTATAAATTACCGCTGTCAGTGTGGGACATTCCGGATGAAGTGGATCGTCGCCACCCGGGCTACCACATCGCCGATGATAAAAAACTATACACACAAAAATAACAAGGGACATTGAAGATGTTTAATGAAACATTTAAGCCACCCAGAATCATGGAATCTGTGTATGGGATTAAACCCCGCCAGCGTGCCGCCGATCTTTCCGGAATTGTTTCCCTGAACGTAACGGACCTGTTTCCTTCTATAGCCGGCGGTTACCTCCAGAAACAGGGAATAGCCGACATCAGAAAAATGACGGAATCGGCTCTGGCCAGTGTTGACATGAAAATGATCAAGTCCGGCGATTCTGTCAACCTGCTTTGTTCCGAACATGGCTTTTATCTTCTTGAAGGCGACCATTACTGTGAGATGCTTAAGACTATCAGGGATGTAGTCGAAAAAAGAACCGGCTGCACTAACATCCGCCTGAGGGTCGCAGGCGGCATGTTCACAAAGGAAGCGGAAGAAGTGATTCAGCATTTTGGGCTGAGGCCTTATTTCAACGGCAAGGCTACGGGAATCCATGCTTTCGACAGGGGCATCCCGATAGAAACGGAAATTGGTACGCTCTATGGCCTCGCCAAAGCTTACGATGCGGACTGGATTATTCATGCAAGCTATGACGAGCCAAGGGATCTTTATTTCTACCGCATGATTGACCGTATCCTGAAACCATTCGCCATGTCCTATGCCCGCTTCGAAACACGATCCGTTTTCCATGGAAATTTCGGCAATCGAAGCTGCAGCTTCATTCAGAGAGCCATTTTCGATTCTCCGTTCGTTCAGAAAAAGTTTGCCTTCGGCTGTTTTCTGAGGATGACGCCGGCAGGAATCACGGGGGTCGATGCAGACAACGATCTTGACAGGATTGGCAGAAAAATAACCATGGATGTCATGCGGGACTATGGGAAAATGCTTCGCCTATTCTTCGGGATCGATGAATGCATCGCGGTTCTTGATGGCGGAAGGTGGGGCTATTACCTGCATGCAGGCGGCATTGTTTTCGGCTGCCTTGAAAATTCTGAGTATGACGTGTTTGATCTGTCACAGCCTGCTGCGTTTGGATACTTCGACCTCCTGGCCAAGCTGGCGGAGGGACAGGAGGATGCCATGGCTAATATCATGCTCGTTAATCCGGCAATCAAGGCGGTGGTGGTCAACCAGTCATGGCCGGGCATCCCCATGGCGGATGTTCCGATGTGTGTACCAACCATCGTTGTAGGTCAGGACTTGGCGGAACTGATGGCAAACGATCCGTCCAATCCCCTGTTCATGGAGTTTTCACAAACTGCATCAACTCTCGAAGAAGCGATGGAACGTGCTCGAGAGATATCCCGCACCGATAAAGTAATTATTTTTGATGGAAGCTTTGGATGTGTCAACCTGAGTCCTTCACTGGCCCAATACCTTATAAAAAAAGCGCCTACGGTTGAGGCCGACGTCGAGGAAAATCTCCTGCCCATGTGGCTCAAACAGAGAGGGATTGATCCGAAACAGATATCAAGCGACGCATATACCCGTTGACCATGCCGCATTTACAGATGATGAACAGGGACATACGAGACGACATCCTGCAAAATGCGGCTGACAGACAAGTGACAGCCGCGATCGTCACCAATGAAAATGGTGTTGTCGCCGGAACTGATGGTGCCGTACAGGAAGCGAGTCGCATGGAATTGACTGTTCAAACAGTCATTTCCGAAGGCAGCCGCGTCATCAAGGGGGATAACATCATCCAGTTCTACGGGAACCCCAAACAGGTTGTCATGGCCGAGGATATCCTGATTGGCCTCATCGCCAAATCTTCCGGTATTGCCACTGCAGCGTCAAGGTTTATTGAAAAGGCGGGAAAGCGACTGAATATCGTCAGTGGGGGGTGGAAGAAGATGCCGCCGTCTGACAAGGATATGATCCGCCGTGCCATCACTGCAGGTGGCGCATCTTTTCGTATCAGCCAGGAACCCTTCCTTTATCTTGACAAGAATTACATCGCCATCCTCGGGGGAATCAGGCAGACGCTCACCGCTGTTGCACATTTAAAGGATTTCATCAAAATCATCCAGATCAAGGGAAGGTATGGAGATATCGCCGCTGAAGCGATGGAAGCCGTTACATTTGGGGCCGGCATATTGTTTATTGATACGGGTTCTCTGGGTGACGTGGTGAAAGTATTAGGAAAATTGATCGAATCAGGTATGCGCAGCCGGGTAAGGATCGCCTTCGGCGGCGGTATCACTCTGGATTGTATGGATAAATTGACCTGTCTTGACATTGACATCATCGATATCGGGCGCCAGATCGTTGATGCTCCCCTGCTCGACACCAAGATGGAAGTGCTGAATGTCCAATGAAAGAAATCATCATTTACTGAGAAAAACCGAATTGCATATCTCGGGTATTTCCCTGAAAAACGCAGACCTGAATGAAATAGCATCGGTGATCTCGAAAGTGCTTGGCCTGAGCGAGCGGGAAATCCTTGTAACCAATGTTCAGGACAATTTTGTAACGATTGACATTCTGAGGAGTTCGGTCGATCCCGGAAATATTGTGGGAAAGAAAAAGATGCTTCTGCAAAGGCTTTCGGAAATCGAAGGGGTGCATGTAAGCGATGCGGCTTCCCTCCATTCTGATGGTATGCTTGGCTGGATTGAAGCTGACGCGCAGCCAGCCTGTGACGCCCTGCGTCATTCAGAGAACATGGTGAACGAAATCGGCAGGCGGGTTAAAATGCGTGCGATCGTTTTTTCCACGGGGCAGGATGTGTCAAATGGACAGATCAAGGACACAAACACCCCTTTGATCAAGGCTCGACTGGAAAAAATCGGATATTCAGTTTCCAGTGGTGAGCCCCTGAAAGATGATGAGGAACTCATCTCCGGTTTTCTTCGCAAGGCCATTCATGGTGGAGGGTACGGATTGGTGATAACGACAGGAGGCGTTGGCGCCGAGGACAAAGATCGCACGATCGAAGCGATATTGCTGCTGGATCCTCAAGCCGCGGTTTTCTATACGTGCAAGTTCGAGGCAGGTACAGGCAGGCACGTCAAGGATGGCGTGAGAGTGGCGGTTGGAACGTTATCGGATACCCTGATCGTCGCTTTGCCGGGTCCCAACGACGAGGTGAATCAATGCCTCGATATTCTCGTCC
>JBEKJA010000064.1:0-10559 GCA_050011475.1 Syntrophales bacterium | reverse complement strand
TTTCAACTCCCAGGACAGGTTCTCCCCCTTTTATCAATGATCGGCGATCAATATAGATCCTGAATCAAGTTCAGGATGACTGCTTCGAAAACCGGTGCAGATTGACTGCTTTGAATCAATCTGCCTGGCGCCGCAGGAATGTCGGTATCTCCAAATCCGGCGCATCCTGGTTTTCCGCTCCGTCCTTCCCATCTCCGGCTTTTCCAATCGAAAGGTGGTCCACGGATTTACGCTGCCGGATATAAGCAGGAATGGTTAAATCTTCGCGGCGGTAACCGCCCAGGTTTGCAACATTCGGTAAGGTTTGTCTTGCTCTCTGCGTTTCCTCGAATCCCGTGGCGATCACGGTAATCCGAATTTCATCACCCATCTTTTCGTCGACAACCGTACCGAAGATGATATTGGCATCTTCATGCGCTTCTGCTTGAATCAGGGATGAAGCTTCATTGATTTCATACAGGCTCATATCAGCTCCGCCCGTGATATTAATCAGTACTCCCTGGGCCCCCTGGATCGTGTTATCTTCCAGCAGCGGTGAAGAGATTGCCTTCTGGGCCGCTTCAATCGCACGGTTTTCACCGGAGGCGATTCCCGTACCCATAAGGGCGAGACCCATTCCAGCCATGATATTCTTCACATCGGCGAAATCCAGATTGATCAATCCGGGAACGATGATCAGATCCGAGATACCCTTCACTGCATGATAAAGGATATCATCGGCTTTTTTAAAAGCTTCCAGCAGAGAGAGATTTCGGCCTCCCAGGCTGAGCAGACGCTGATTAGGAACAACGATGAGCGTATCAACGAATTTTCTTAAATCGTCTATCCCTTCATCGGCCTGAATGGCACGACGTTTGCCTTCGAACTGGAAGGGTTTTGTGACAACCGCCACGGTGAGAGCACCAATCTCTTTAACGATCTCTGCCACTACGGGAGACCCGCCGGTTCCGGTTCCACCTCCGAGCCCCGCGGTGATGAAGACCATATCCGCATCTTTGAGCTGTTCTTTGAGAGCTTCCACAGTTTCCATGGCCGCTTTTTTCCCCACTTCCGGATTCGCTCCGGCACCGAGTCCTTTGGTGACCTCCGTACCAAGCTGAATCTTGACCGGCGCCACCGATGCTCCGAGGGCTTGGGTATCCGTATTGGCGGCAATGAACTCCACACCCTGCAGGTCATAGGAGATCATCGTGTTCACAGCATTGCCGCCGCCACCACCTATGCCGATCACTTTAATTTTAGCGGAATTTACCGCGCTGCCATTGGACCATTCAAACATAGTCACCCTCCCTTAAAAATATTCAAGAACCCATTTTTTAAATCGTCTCATCCATTCCGCGAACACACCTGATTCCATTTTGCGAAGGTTCTCAGTCGAAAGATTTCTGCTCCCATAAATTACAAGTCCTACACCTGTCGCAAACATCGGACTATTGACAACATCCTTCAACCCCCCTATTCCCATGGGAGAGCCCCGCCGAACCGGCATGTTGAATACCTGTTCGGCTAATTCCACAACGCCGTCCAGCATGGCTGTTCCACCTGTCAGGACAATCCCGGCTGCAAGAAGATCTTCAAACTCGGAACGGTTGATCTCCTTTGCAGCCATGATCAAAATTTCTTCCATTCTTGCCTCAATGATTCTCCCTAGGATCTGCCGTGATACAGGCCTGGGTTCCCTTCCTCCGACACTGGGCACTTCAATAACCTCATCTTTCGGGATGAGAGGTGTGTGGGCGCATCCGAACCGCACCTTGATTTTTTCGGCTTCTGTCATCGGGGTCCTTAAACCGGTTGCTATATCGTTCGTAATATAACTGCCGCCAATAGGCAGGACTGCCGTGTGCTTGATACTCCCGTCGGCGAAAATGGCAATGTTCGTTGTACCGCCCCCTATGTCCACCAGGGCTACCCCAAGGTCACGCTCATCGCCGCTGAGAACGGCTTCACTGGCGGCAATCTGTTCAAGGACAATTTCATGGATATCCAACCCTACCCGATTGACGGATTTAACGATATTTTGGATGGATGTGACAGCCCCTGTGACTATATGGACCTTTGCCTCGAGGCGAACACCTGACATACCTACAGGATCACGGATACCGTCCTGATCATCCACAATGAAGCTCTGGGGGAGTGTGTGAAGGATTTCCCGGTCCACCGGAATGGCAACCGCCTTGGACGCTTCAACGGCGCGCCGGACATCTTCGTGATTCACTTCACGCCCTTTAACGGCGACAATACCAAGGCTGTTCTGCCCCTTGATATGGGCACCGGCGATTCCGGCATAAACGGAACGGATCTCACAACCGGACATATGTTCCGCTTCATCTGTTGCCTTGCGGATGGCTTCAACAGTGCTCTCGATATTTACGACCACACCTTTCCGCAGGCCTTCGGATGGATGCACCCCGATCCCTATGATGTCGAGACCCATCTCTGTAACCTCACCGACAATGGCACAGGTCTTGGTGGTTCCAATATCCAATCCAACAATGACGTTGCCTTTCTTAGCCATCATCCCTCCACTCACTCTGGCCTTCATGTGCTGAGCCGCTTATCTATGGTTGTAGGCTGCTTCGGGGCACAGAGGTTACGTTGCTGTATCGTAATTTTCGTTGGATCGCTCAGGTCGACATGCATAAACACCATTTGCTGTCCTTTCTGTACCAGATTAACCATGATCGGCGTAAGTCTGCTGAGTTTATTTTCGTAGTTGCCAAAACCGAACTGGATACTTAAACCATTATCCGCCAGGATCGTCAGCCCCATCACATTATCACCATGAATTTCGGAAATCGTCTGGATGGGGATCGATGTTTTCAGCCCATTCAGTCGATTCATCAATGCCATGGCTTCATCCAGGAGTTTTCTGTTTGTCCTGCCATCATGATAAAATCCCGTTAGTATGGGGAAATCGGCTTCATCGCTCCATTCAAGCTTTTTGAAGGGTACACCCTGGGGGTCCAGGAGGTACAGCCCGTCATCCATTCGCAGAATTGCAATAGCATCACGCTCCTGTACCTCAATGACCACGCGGTCAGGATATTCTCTTCCCACATGGACTTGCCTCACCCAAGGGTTGGCTTTTATCCTCGATGCGACGGCTTCCGTATTCACTGCAAGAATATTCTGGCCGGGTCGGATCATGGCAAGAGATAGAATATCCTTTTCAGTGAGCTCCTTGCACCCCCGTACAACCGTCTGCTGCGCGGCAAACAGCGGACAACTCACCAACATGTTATGGGCGAAAATCAGTATTGACCCGATGAAACCCACTGTACTGAGCAGCACGGCCGCCTTAAAAATTTCCGCTGTAATCCAGCCTGAACGGCGTTTCAAGCGGTTTGTCCGAGTGGAGAAACGGGAGCGCAATGGCTTCTTCATTATTTAATCTCCCCCTTAATCTCCAATAATCCGTACTTCCGATTCAAGAAAAATTCCCGATTTTTCCATGACTTTATCCCTGGCAAGATCCATTAATGCAAGAACATCACTGGCGCTGGCCTGTCCCATATTTTCAATAAAATTCCCATGTTTCTCGGATATCTTCGCATCACCTATACGAAGGCCCTTCAGTCCGGCTTCCTCAATGAGTCGGCCTGCCGGCATTCCCCGGGGATTCTTGAAGATGGATCCGGCATTGGGATATTCAAGAGGATGACGGCTGCGCCGCCATTCAAGAATTTCATGCACCTTCGCTTGTACCGCTGCCTTATCGCCTCCATTGATCCGGTAAGAACCTCCAAGGATCGTGACACCCTCAGGCAGATCCAGATTGCGATAAGAAAAAAGCAAGGTTTCCCGTGTTCTCGATTCCATTTGCCCTTCCGCGTTCAGAAGAACCAACCGGTCAATCGTATCACCGGTTGATTGTCCGAACGCTCCCGCATTCATTCGAATCGCTCCGCCGACAGTACCTGGAACACCTGCATAGAACTCAATACCCGTCAAGGCCTCTTTCATTGAAATATTTAACAGGGTCTGCAAAGGCAGACCGGCCTGAGCATGGAGCAGGACCTTTCCATCCTGCAGGTTCTCACATTTCCACTCCTGAAGATGTTTCAGGCAGATGACCACTCCATTATAGCCGCCATCTTTTACAATAAGATTGGTGCCGTTTCCCGCCGGCAAAAATGCAATACCCTCCATGCGCAGCCATGCAATGACATCCATTACCTCTTCAATGCTTCCCGGATAGATCAGTGCAGCGGCCGGTCCTCCGACACCCATGGAGGTATGCCTGCTGAGAGGCTCGTCCAGGAAGACACCGCCAGTAATTCTTGCGGCTAATTCTTTTGTGAGGTACCGCTTATCCATCAGCCTATCTTTTTTTCTGCCGGCACGGCACTTTTGCCCTTTTGCTTTTTCCGGACCTCAGCGGCAAGGAATGACTCACCCACTTTCCAGACAGTGCCGGCCCCAAGGGTTAAAACAACGTCGCCTGACCTGACCGTTTCACTCAGATGATCCACAATTTTGCCGAAATCGGAAAGATAAACGGCATCCTCCTGCCCGGCCTCCAGGATTCCTTCACAAAGGCGGCGAGAATGAACGCCCCGGATGGGTGCTTCGCTTGCGGGGTAAATGTCTGTTAAAATCAGACGATCCGCACTGACAAAAGCAGTGAGAAACTCTTTAAAAAGAGCCCGCGTTCGGGTATAGCGGTGAGGCTGAAACACCACGTGGAGCCGACCCGGCCATACCTGCTTCGCTGCCTTGAGGGTTTCACGGATCTCCGTCGGGTGATGTCCATAGTCGTCCACTATGGTGATCCCATGCACCTTGCCCCTTACCTCCAGACGGCGATGAACACCCTGGAAACTTTTCAGACCTTCCCTTATAACGGGTATGGGAAGATCCAGTTCGCGCGCTATCGTAATAGCGGCGAGCGCATTGGAAACGTTGAACAGGCCGGGGGCGTTGAGTGTCATCCGTCCAAGTACCCGATCCTTATGGTAAAGGGTAAAGGTCGAAGTCTTTCCCCGGAACATGATCCGCCCCGCACGATAGTCGGCGGGTGCGGATAAACCATATGTAATTGTGCGACGCTGGACCCGCGGAAGGATTTCACGAACATGCGGATCATCGAGACATACGATCGTCGCCCCATAAAAAGGCACCTGATTGGAAAATCTGAGAAATGCCTCCTTGATTTCCGTGAGATCGTGATAATGCTCAAGGTGTTCGAGGTCGATGTTTGTTATCACGGCAAGGCAGGGGTTGAGTTTCAGGAAAGATTTATCACTCTCATCCGCCTCGGCTACGATGACTTCGCCATTGCCCATCCGGGCGCTGCTTCCGATGCTGGCAAGCTTTCCGCCTATAACCATCGTCGGATCCAGTTTTCCGTGGGCCAGGATCGTTGAGATCATGGACGTTGTTGTGGTCTTTCCATGACTCCCGGATACGGCAATTGAAAATTTCATTTTTAGAAGTTCAGCCAACATCTCGGCCCTGGGGATTACAGGTATATTTCTATGCCGTGCTTCGAGGACCTCAGGGTTATCGCCTTTGACCGCCGTGGAGGTCACGACTACATCTGCAGGACCGACATTGGATGCACTGTGGCCCAGACTGATATCGGCTCCCAGCGATGCAAGGCGTTGCGTGATATCCGTTGAGGACAAATCCGAACCACTCACTACGTATCCCAGATTCAAGAGAACCTCGGCGATGCCGCTCATCCCTATCCCCCCGATTCCGATAAAGTGTATACGATGAACTTTGCGGCGCATCAGATCGGTTTGGCTTGAGGGTTTATTCCTTTTTAAATTTAGTGTCTTCTGAAGCATAAATTGATTGTTGCCCCGATTTTTAATTTGGAGCGTTTATACGCCTGTCATATGAGAATTGCAACAAATCCATACAGGCATCCACAATATCGGCTGCCGCCTTGGGATGGCCAAGCCTGGTAGCATTATTTGCCATTTGCCGAACCGTATCCGGCTGATCAAAAAACCGATGGACCATCCCGGCCAGCATCTCCCCAGTCAGCATGTGTTCCGGAATCATTTCTGCGGCGCCCTCCTGCGTAAGAAGTCTGGCATTCTTCGTCTGATGGTCTGCAACTGCGTACGGAAACGGAATAAGGATCGCCGCCTTTCCTGCCGCTGTAATCTCCGCAATGGATGTCGCCCCGGCACGGCAGATGAGGATATCCGCCTCATCATATGCCTTCGCCATGTCCATGATAAATGGGTAAACCTCCGCATCGATACCGGCCGCCCGGTAAGCTGTTGACACATCTTCCACATTTCCAGGTCCCGTCTGGTGGATGATCCGGATGCGACCTCGAATATCTTTCAGGAATCTTGCCGCATCCATCATAGTCCTGTTGATTGCCATCGCGCCCTGGCTCCCCCCGAAGACCAGTATCGTAAAGCACTGCCCAGACTTTGTTTCATCCCTTTCATGTACAGTAAATCCGGCACGTATAGGGTTGCCTGCAATAAGGGTTTTACGGGTTGCGAACCACCGCTTTGTTTCCTCAAAACTGAGGAAGACCCGGTCCACAAATCCTCCAAGGATTCGATTCGTAAGACCCGGCAGAGCATTTTGCTCGGCAACCGCCGTTGGAATACCTATCATATGTGCCATCAATACGACCGGTCCTGAAGCATATCCCCCTACTCCAAGAACCATGTCCGGATTGAACCCCTTTATCACTTTCCATGAGTCGAGGAAACTCCGGGGGATTTTTCCTAGGGCTTTAAAGGCCCTCAGAATCCCCATACCCTTGATTCCTGCCACATCCAGAGTCTGGAGATCATATCCCAGGGTTGGCAGGACTTTTTTCTCAATTCCCCGTTCCGTTCCAATGAAAAGGATCCGGCATCCCGGATCTCTCCGCCGGAATTCATCCGCCACGGCAATGCCGGGAAAGAGGTGTCCACCCGTTCCGCCACCGGCAATGATGACCTTCATATCATGTCACCCGCCCTGTGCCGAGATATTCAACAGAATCCCGACCGCTATGAGACTCATGACCAGTGCTGTCCCGCCATAACTGACAAAAGGCAGGGCCAGTCCTTTCAAGGGAATGAGCCCCATGACTCCGGCAGTATTGATGAATGCCTCAAGTGCGATTATCATCGTCAAACCCGCCGCCAGAAGCGTACTAAACAGATCCGGTGCACGGAAAGCTATAAGGAAGCCACGGAATACAATCAAACCCAACAGGCAAAGTATAACGAGCACACCAATGAACCCTGTTTCCTCGGCAATGACAGCAAGAATAAAGTCCGTATGTGGCTCCGGCAGGTAAAAAAGCTTCTGCATACCGTCGCCGACTCCAACCCCCATAATTCCACCGGAGCCAAAAGAGAGGAGTGATTGAATAATGTGGTAACCGGTACGTTGGGGGTCATTCCAGGGATCCAGAAATGCAAGGAATCGCCTTACCCTGTAAGGCTCACGCAAAATCAGCCATATGCCAGCGGGAAGACATCCTGCTACCAGTGCGATGAGATATCGAAACCGTGAACCGGACAAGTAGAGCATCATCATCAAAATGAACATCAGAATGACACATGTCCCAAAATCAGGCTCAAGGTAAATGAGACCGATAAGAAACAGGACAATAAGCAGAGGGATCAGGACTCCCCTGCTGAAGGTCTTGAGGGCGGATGCCTTGCGAGTGAGAAAATGGGCCAGAAAAATCACTACGGTAACTTTTGCCAATTCCGTTACTTGAAAGGATAATATCCCGAATCTAAGCCATCGTGTAGCTCCACCGACACGTACCCCGACGTGGGGAATAAGAACCAGCGCAAGCAGGATGCCCGTTAGAACCATTGCAGGATAGGCCAGCTTACGGAGACGCCAATATGGAAACCTTGCGAGAAACCACATGAAGACGAGCCCCAATATTAGGTACAGGAGTTGCCTCTTGACAAAGTATAAATCATCCTTGAAACGCTCCATGGCCATGATGGAGCTGGAACTATAAATCATGGTCGTCCCTATAATCACAAGGATCAGGGTGGTCCCAAGGAGGATGAAATCCGGGCGGGTTCGCTCAGTCGCGGTTTCATTCATGACAGCGCCTTCACCTTCTCCTGGAAAAATCTTCCCCTGTCTTTGTAATTCTTGAATTCATCAAAACTTGCACACCCGGGTGACAGCAGAACCACATTCCCTGCAACTGCCAGCGATGCGGCGAGTGTCACGGCTTCATCCAGCGTTGGCGTCATATGCGTAGCCACGACATCCCCGATGCGTTCCCAGATACAATCTCTTGCTTCTCCGAACAGGACGAGAAATCTCACATGCTTCCGTATAAAAGGGGCCAGGGTTTCAAAATCACCCTCCTTATCACGCCCCCCCATGAGAAGCACAACCGGCTGTTCAAAAGTCTCGAGTGCCCGAACGACTGCGCCGACGTTTGTACCCTTGGAATCATCATAGAATCTAACACCGTTTTTCTCTTCTACAAATTCAATGCGATGGCTGATGCCATGGAAATGGCTGACGGCAGAGAAGACAGCATCTGAGCCACATCCAAAAGCCCTTGCTGCGACGATCGCAGCCATAACATTTTCCTGGTTATGCCTGCCGGGGACGTTAATCATGGACAGGGGATAGTGCTCTGTTTCGCCGCTCTCCGTTTCAAAAACAATATTATTGCTTGAGACAAAAATCCCTCCGGCGACCGGATGGAGGGCACTGAAACAAATGGCATGGGCGGCAAGCCTGGATGCCAGAGATGCGGTCCATGGTTCATCGTCATTCAAGATGGCCAGATCATTCGCCGTCTGTTTTAAAAAAATCCGTTCCTTGACTTCACGATAGGCATCAAAAGTACCATGATAATCCACATGATCCGGGGTTGTATTGAGCAGGATGGCAATGCACGGATGGAATTGATCGATCCACTGCAATTGAAAACTGCTCACCTCCAAAACAATAACGTCATCCGGTTGATCACCGCCGACATATCCGATCAGCGGTTGTCCAATGTTGCCTCCGACGAAGGCTTTCCGGTCGCAGCCGGACAGGATTTCACCAATAAGGGTAGTGGTCGTGGTTTTCCCATTCGTCCCCGTGATGGCGATCATGGGCCGTTTCAAGAAACGATAAGCAACCTCGATCTCACTGAGGATTTCGATGTTATCCTCGTGTGCAGCAGCCAGAATTGGATGGCGCGGCGGCACACCCGGTGAAGGGATGACAAGATCTATCCGACCAAGATGTGACGGATCAGGTGAAACAAATTCTACTTTTTTATCAAGATCCGATAGATCCCGCCTGGCAGACTCCATTGCTATCGGGTTGTCTTCCATTGCGGTCAGGGAGGCACCCCTGCTGATAAGGAAACGGATCGCCGCCTGGCCTGTCTTGCCAAGGCCGATGACAAGGATATTCCGGTCCGAGAGTTCCATTTCCCTACCTCAACTTAAGTGTGCTGATGGCCAGGAGGGCCAATAGGATGGAGACGATCCAGAATCGGACAATAACCTTCGGCTCCGCCCAACCTTTGAGTTCGAAATGATGATGAATCGGAGCCATCTTGAAGATTCTCTTCCCACCTGAGATCTTGAACCAGCCGACTTGAAAGATCACAGAGAATGTTTCCAATACGAAGATGCCGCCGACTATAACCAGCAGGATTTCCTGCTTTGTCGTTACGGCAACAGTCCCAAGTGCACCGCCAAGGGACAGAGAACCGACGTCCCCCATGAACACCTGGGCGGGATAGGTATTGTACCATAGGAAACCGATCCCCGCCCCAAGTATGGCTCCACAGAAAACAGCCAACTCGCCTGTACCCGAAACATAAGGGATCTGAAGGTAGTGGGCGATTTTTATATTTCCCGCAAAGTAAGCAAACAGAAGATATGTCAGGAAGCACGTAATCGCCGGTCCAATAGCCAGACCGTCTAGGCCGTCCGTGAGATTTACGGCGTTGGCGGTTCCGGCAATGATGAAAGCGGCTAAAAAGATATATCCCCATCCGATATCAGGCAACGCTGTCTTAAAGAATGGAATCGTGAGATTCGTGGTGAATCCTGACTTGAAATAGAGGATGAAGCCGACGAAAAGGGCAATGAGTATTTCCCCGCTCAAGCGTATTCTGCCTGATATTCCGCGGCTGTTTCGGTTCACCAGTTTTCTGTAGTCGTCAACAAAACCAATGAGACCATAACCAACGGTAACCAGGATAAGCAGCCAAATATAATCTACTGTCAGATTTGCCCAGAGGAATGTTGAAATGACCACAGCGAAGATGATCAGGATGCCGCCCATAGTCGGGGTCCCAGCTTTTGCCAAATGGGTATCAGGTCCGTCATCCCTGATAGACTGGCCGATCTGGAGGGACTCGAGTTTTCTGATAAGCCAGGGGCCCAGGATGAAACAAATCAATAAAGCCGTCACCGTCGCATAGATTGCCCGAAATGTGATGTAACGAAACACATTGAAAAAAGAGTATGTGATATGAAGCGGATATAATAAATGATAGAGCACTTTTTATCCTTGCAAGTATCCCTGGCTATAGATCCTGAATCAAGTTCAGGATGACTTCTTCGAAAATTTTTTACTTCCCAGACCAAATTCTT
>JBEKJA010000063.1:0-10656 GCA_050011475.1 Syntrophales bacterium | reverse complement strand
GGTGAATAGATCCCGATGAAAAACCATGAAAACAAAAGAGTGGCACAGGCCGCCGGCGTGGTGGGCATGGCCACGCTGCTCAGCCGCATTTTCGGGTATATCAGGGACATGGTCGTGGCCGCTATTTTTGGGGCCGGTCTTGTCTCCGATGCCTTTTTTGCAGCTTTTCGCATGCCCAACATTATGCGTCGCCTTCTTGGCGAGGGATCGCTTACCGTCTCTTTTGTCCCCGTCTTTACGGAATATCTGAAGAAAAAATCAAAGGAAGAGGCCCTCGAGCTGGCTGATATCGTTTTCACCATCCTTTCAATTGTCCTTGTCATACTCTCGATCATCGGCATCATCATTGCACCTCTCCTCGTGACGATTATGGCTCCAGGGTTCTCCAAAACACCGATCCAGTTCGACCTCTGCGTTTTTCTCACGCGCATTATGTTTCCATACATCTTTTTCATTTCCCTGGTAGCGCTATGCATGGGAATCCTCAACTCCCTGCGTCACTTTGCCGCACCGGCCCTTTCTCCTGTCGTACTGAATCTTTCCATGATTTTGTCCACTCTGCTGCTGAGGGATTACTTCAGAGAGCCGATTACCGCACTTGCGGTGGGCGTCATAATCGGAGGAGCACTGCAGCTTGCGATGCAGTGGCCATTCCTGGTAAAAATGGGAGTTCATTTGCGCCTTAATTTCCACTTCCGGCACCCCGGCGTTCGGAAGATGGGGGTTCTGCTTATTCCAACCTTCATCGGATCCTCGGTGTACCAGATCAATGTCCTGGTGGGAACCATCCTGGGTTCCCTGCTCCCCAAGGGAAGCCTGTCGTACTTATATTACGCAGACCGAATCGTCGAGCTGCCCCTCGGGGTCTTCGCCATTGCCGTCGGGACGGCTTCTCTCCCCAGCCTTTCATCCCAGGTGGCCAGGGGGCAGATGACGGAGCTGAAACAGACGCTCAGTTTTTCGTTGAGATTGATCCTGTTTATCACCATTCCCGCCTCGGTTGCTCTTATTGCCCTGAGGGTCCCGATCCTGTCTGTTCTTTTCGAGAGGGGGGCTTTCACCACCCGATCCACACTTCTTACCGCCCAGGCCCTGCTTTTTTACACGGTCGGACTATGGGCGTTTTCGGTGATCCGGGTGATCGATGCAGCATTTTTTGCCCTGCAGGACCGGATATCCCCTTTGAAGGCTGCAGCAGCAGCTTTGATTGTGAACGTCGGAGCCAGCATTATACTCATGTACCCCCTGAAGCATGGCGGGCTGGCCCTGGCTACCTCCGTTGCCTCTGCGGTGAATGTCATGATTCTATGGGTGATCCTGCATCGGCGTATCGGCCGCATTCTGGACCGGACCTTCTACGATTCCCTGGGCAAGATCATCCTTTCCTCTCTTGTCATGTGGGCAGCTCTGATCGGGCTGGAGTGGTTTCTCCCCTGGAATATGATAGCACCTTTTCGGGGGAGGCTTACATTCGTGGCGGCAAGCTTTGCCGTTGGTGCAATAACCTTTTTTGCTGCTTCTTTTGCATTCAAGAGTCCGGAAGTTACCACGCTGGTTAATACCATACGCCGGAAATTCTCCATAAATAAGGCTGTGTAAGGCCATTTGGGCGAGACAAAGCTATTGACTTCGGCGGCAAAGTGGTGATAGGGGATTCATCCCCCTGCGGGGGACTCAGGGGCAGAAATTATCATGCTGGACATCAAATTTATTCGACAGAATACGGATCTTGTACGTAAGAAGATCCTTGAGCGGGGCCAGGAAATGGACATGGCGCCATTTCTATCCCTTGATGCGAAACGCCGTGATATTCTCATGGAAGTGGAGAATCTCCGCAGCGATCGTAATACGGTATCTAAAGAGATTGGTGAACGAAAGAAGCGCAGGCAGGATGCCGCCGACCTCATCTCCCGGATGGGAGAGGTTTCCTCCCGGATTAAAGAGCTTGACGATAGCCTGCGGGAAACTGAAGCGGCTCTCAATGAAATTGTATTGACGATTCCCAATGTGCCTCATGAATCGGTTGTATACGGGGCTTCTTCGGAAGATAACCCGGTGATCAGGGAATGGGGAGAGAAGCCAGTTTTTGAGTACAAGCCGAAGCCACATTGGGAGATCGGTGAAAACCTCAGGATCCTGGATTTCGAGTGTGGAGCTAAAATTACGGGTGCAAGGTTTACACTTTACCGTGGCCTGGGTGCAATGCTTGAGCGGGCATTGATCAACTTCATGCTGGATCTCCATACAGTGGAGCATCAATACCTGGAAATCCTGCCGCCGTTCATAGCCAATCGGGAAAGTATGACGGGCACCGGACAGCTCCCGAAATTTGCAGAGGATCTCTTCAAGATTGAGAACCTGGAATATTATCTCATTCCGACGGCGGAAGTTCCCGTCACGAACATTCACCGCGATGAGATATTGAGTGAAAAGAGCCTGCCGATCTATTACGTGGCTTACTCACCCTGTTTCAGGGCTGAAGCGGGATCTTACGGCACGGATACCCGGGGGTTGATACGGCAGCACCAATTCAATAAAGTGGAAATGGTGAAATTCGCCACACCTGATACGTCTTATGACGAACTGGAGAAGTTGACGGCCAACGCTGAGGAAGTGCTGAAAAGGCTGAATATACCATTTCGGACGGTCAGCCTCTGTACGGCGGACCTGGGATTCTCTTCAGCGAAAACATATGATGTGGAAGCCTGGCTCCCCGGGCAGGATACGTACCGGGAGATATCCTCCTGCAGCAACTTTGAAGATTTCCAGGCGAGGCGTGCTTCCATCCGGTTCAGAAGGGAAGAAACGGGCAAGGTGGAATTCGTTCATACTTTGAATGGATCGGGGCTGGCCGTCGGCAGAACGCTGGTCGCTGTTCTCGAAAACTACCAGCAAGCCGATGGAAGTATCGTCATTCCCGAAGCCTTGCAGCTGTATATGAGGGGAATCGACCGGATCGCTCTTCCGGCCTGACGGATCATATACGGAGGGATGGCCGAGAGGTCTAAGGCGGCGGTCTTGAAAATCGTTAACCGAAAGGTTCGCGGGTTCGAATCCTGCTCCCTCCGCCAAAATACAATCCAACAGCATCCAAAGAAGTGCATAAACCCGTTAGAAATAGCGGGTTTTTTGTTGCTATTAGTCCAAAGGCGTGCTATAAGATTTAGCAAAATCCGGGGTATTTTGGGGTATAAACTAGGCAAATGTACCCCCAGACGGAAACTGATACCCCCAAAAGGAGGTGAATCTCATGGCGCTAAGTGATATTAAGATTAGGAAAAGCAGACCCTCTGAAAAACAGGTGAAATTATTTGACAGTGGAGGGCTCTTCCTTCTCGTAACACCCGCAGGTGGTAAACTGTGGCGCTTAAAATACCGCTTCGCCGGAAAAGAAAAGCTACTCTCGTTGGGGACATACCCGGAAATAAGCCTTATTGATGCAAGAAAGCAAAGGGATGAGTCACGGTCACAGTTAGCACACGGTATTGACCCCGGAGCTATTCGCAAAGCACAAAAGCAAGCAAAGACTGAATCAACTGAAACTTTCGAAATTATTGCAAGGGAATGGCACAGTCGATTTACGCCGACATGGACTGTAGGACACGCCGACACAATTATGAGCCGCTTGGCGCGTGATGTCTTTCCTTATCTTGGAGCAAGGCCAATCAAAGAGATCAAAGCTCCTGAACTACTCACAGTGTTAAGACGCATAGAATCAAGGGGTGCACTGGAATCAACTCACCGTATCAGGGCTATTTGCAGCCAGGTATTTAGATACGCAGTTGCAACTGGTCGGGCCGAACGTGATCCGGCATCCGATCTGAAGGGTGCATTACCAACGGTGCAAACAATCAACAGGGCTGCCATTACCGAACCGGCAAAAGTAGCGGAATTACTCCGAGCGATAGACAGTTATCAAGGCAGCTTTGTCGTTCAATGTGCTTTGCGGTTTGCACCTTTGGTTTTTGTCCGTCCGGGTGAACTCCGTCATGCTGAATGGTCTGAAATAGATTTTGAAAATGCTGAATGGAATATTCCGGCGGGTAAGATGAAAATGAAAGAAGCTCACCTTGTGCCACTGTCACAGAAAGTAATAGAGATCTTGACGGAGCTTAAGAAACTAACAGGCGCGAGCCGCTATGTATTCCCGTCGGGTCGTTCTTTTGATCGACCTATGAGCGACAATGCTATTCTTGCGGCATTGCGACGCATGGGCTACGAGAAAAGCGAAATGTCCGGGCATGGCTTCAGAGCAATGGCGAGAACCATTCTCGATGAAGTGTTGCAAGTCCGGCCTGACTTCATAGAACACCAGCTTGCACACGCCGTCAAAGACCCAAACGGAAGGGCTTACAATCGGACGGCACACCTTACAGAACGTCGGAAGATGATGCAAGTTTTGGCCGATTATCTGGATGGGTTGAAGGCTGGGGCCAATGTGATACCCTTGCGGAAGAACGCGGAAAAGTAAACACAACTTCGCTTGCGGTGAACGTTTTTCACAAAACTATTTACAGGCCTATCACTTAATCCCGTAAGTCATCAACCTTACGAAATCTTTTAAACACTGCATCTGCGATTTCGTTGACATCCGGTTGCATGACCTGTTGTGGTGCTGACAAGCCTCGTATGATTTCCCCCTGGCGCTGGCATGCAACTTCGCCATAGCTCAGAAAAGTCGTCAAAACTTTCTCATGTCCGAGGTTCTGACTCCACGCTTTGAATTGTTCGGGGGTCCTACAGACATCCTGGCCGAGTTGGACAAGGGTGTTTCTAAAGCTATGCGGGTTGAAATACGGCAGGCCAGCACTGACAAAGGCTTCGCGAAATATCTTACGAATGGGCGAGGCATTGCTCCAGTGCCCCTGTGCCAGCCCCGCCACTTCAAATTGGCGTGTAGTTCCCAGTGTAACGCGCGTCGCCGGGAATAGCGGATCATCATTGCCCCAGAGCTTCTCATCCCGGAGATATGACACCCACACTGCCACAATCTCGCGAACTTCTTCGCCAACCGGAAAGAAGAAGGTGTTGAAGGTTTTACTGAATTTCGTCTTAACTTGCCGTGCATCTTGATTGACGCTGTTCGTGATTAGATCGACATGCTTTAGCTTCATTGAGGCAATAGCATTATCCCGTGCACCAGTCAGTAGCGTGAACGCCACAAGAGCGCGGTTACGGCGTTCTATATCGGTGTCGGCCGGCATCGTATTGATGACGTGTTTGATTTGTTCCAATGTCGGGACTTTTTGTTCACGTTGAGCCGTGGCTACCCGCGTGTCCTTGTCAGACAGATTGAAATACTCGGCATCGGAATACTGAAAACGCGACTTGTAGCCAGGTTGCCACGCAAGCCACTGGAAGAATCGTTTGAGTTGCGTGAGTGTCGCATGCAAGGTCGCCTTACTCAGTTTCTCCCCGGACTGCTGACCTTTTTGCTCGGCAAGATGCTTCTTGAATGCAATTGCTTGTTCAAAGTGAAATACCTTGAAATCGCGATACTTGGTAAAACCCTCAAATCGACTTAAAGCCTTCGCAGCCGCATCGACTGTTGGCTCGCTATGACGCTTAGCTTCCTTCAAATAGGCGAAATACTTGCGCTTGATGCGTTCATTAGTTGGGCTGTGTTTTTTCATGGTTTGATCGTCCCTATTTCAAGTCACTGTTCACGGTGGGTTTGTCGCTCTCAACTAGAAATGTCTTTGCTCCACATCCTCGCCAGGACTAAACACGGAAAGGCGAGGGTATTCCTCTTCTTGCTCCGGAAATGTGGCATTGACCACACCTGCCAGCTTGCGGCGTATCGTGGGTGACAGAGTTGCAGAGAGAAGCACCACTGATGAACCCAACGCTAGAAGCCAGCGCAGCAGATGAATCAGAAGCGTACCCGTATAGGCATCGTACGCGTGGATCTCGTCGAAGATCACCACGCGGTTTGCGAGACCCCACAGGCGAACGAAATTATGTCTTACTGGCAGAATGGGGAGCAGGGCCTGATCCACCGTTCCAACACCATATTCCGATAGGAGCGCACGCTTTTTATTGGTAAACCATTCTCCTGCCCGGATCTCGCCGCCCGTTTCCGGATCATGGATGCCCGTAAAACGTAGATTCTGGAATGAATCATTGAGCAGTGCTGCCCCATGCAAGAGTTGCAGGTCGATCTTCCGGTCTGCCGCCTGACTGCGCAAGAATTTCATGGCGCGTTCGAACTTGGCTTTTCCGGTGGCTTTGGTCGGTAGGGCCACATATATCCCGCGATGTCCAAAACGACGCTGCAGTTCCAGATGAACGAAGAAGGCTGCTTCCGTCTTGCCCTCGCCCATGGGAGCTTCAACGAGTAGGATACTGGGTTGATCTACATTGGTTAAAGCTTCAGTTACAGCCTGTTGCAAAGGTCGGGGAGTTAAGTTAAAAACCTGTTCGAAAGATTTTTGCTCTGTGGTAAGCGGCGTTCGATAACCCCATCCGATTGTGTCCAATGCCTTGGTTGCATTTTCTCTTCGCTTTTTGAACCATTCCGACAAATCCTGACAGTCCACGGGGGTACCAAAGGGGAACCATTCTTCGTTCGATCCGATCCAGTCGGTAAAGCTCGTTAGACCTGACAATAGCATGAAATCGGGTCCGGAAAGGGTCTGCTTTGGGGGAATCCTAACCGGCATGAAGATCTTCATCACAGTTTCGACAAGACCGCGTCGTGCTTGAGCCCAGTCTTCATTGCCCATAGCACGCCTATCGCCCCTCAGATACTCAATGGTTGTTGGAGAAGCCCGTTCCCCATGGTGACATCCTACTGCATCAGCCGCGAGTTCAGCTAATTCAGAAGGCCATCCTCTTTCTGGCAACAACTCTGAAAGAGCAATCTGACTTACAAAAGCGTGGTTAATATTGGTATTCGGACTTGGAGGGTATTGCAAGCCCGTCCTGGGGGTATCCGACCACTTGCACTGGAACCCCGGACAGGCCTTTCCCAGATCATGGCAGGCTATTACAAACAACAACCATGGCCTGGCATCTGTCCATTCCAGCCCTAATACTTCGGACATTTGCGTACGGGTAGATTCTGGTTCGCGTGTCAAGATTGCATCCGCACTGGCAGCCACATCGAACATGTGAAGAACAAGAGGGTGCCATCCCCCGTCACCACCTTTGCTCGTCTTCGCCCAAATGTTCGCTAATTCAAAATCCATTAACTACTTACTTTTCCTTTCGCAGGCAGTTAAGTCCACTACATCCAGACTGTGGTAGGTCAAAAGATGGAATCTGCTTTCATCCTTTTCGATTCCCCCCTGTAGTTACAGTATGTCGCCGGCTCTTTCATGGCTTCACCATCGATATCCAGATCTTCGCCGTCATCTTGGCATCATCAAGTGCCCGGTGCAGTTTGACCCTTGCCGGGAGTTGGCCTAGGACATGGCGTGCCACGGTTTCCAGCCGGTGATCTGGCAAGTCGGGGAATCTTTGGCGGCTCATCTCCAGAGTGCAGATCATTCGGTTGTTCATGTCCATCCCCAGGCGCTTGAATTCCCGCTGCAGAAACGTGCGGTCAAATATTGCATTGTGGGCGACAAGCGGGCTCTCCCCGATGAATTCTTGAAGAGCGGGATAGACGACCTCCGGATGGGGTTGGCCGATCATCATGGCATTTGTGATCCGGTGTATCTTCGTAGCACCGATTGAAATAATACGATAGGTTTGAATAAAACTGTGAAACTCCTCGATGATCTTACCCCCTTCAACCCTGACGGCACCTACCTCGATGACTCGATGCCCTCGGATGGCCTCAAGGCCGGTGGTTTCCACATCGATAAAAATGAGACGCTCGTCACTGTACTTTAATTTCACAGATTCTCACGTTCAAGCACACGAATTCTTATTTATTCCCGCAGAACATCCCAAATAGGACATATGATGTTCCATGAGAAAATATTTTCAGCCATCATAATGGTCATGGCATTTCATGTATTTTCTCCTGCAATGTCAAAAACTCTGGATTCCGGCTAAGGGCATGCCGGAATGACGGCGGTGGCGGGTGGGTGGAACAGTCAGGCGTTTCGGCTTGAGTCGAGTAGCCCGGTTTCTCCCGATTCCACAGGTTGAGTTTTGTTCCCCCCTTTAACCATCTGGTTTCCCGTTGGTGCAAAAGTATTTAAACCGTGCGTCCGTTGGCCCCAGCTCCTTACGGAACCAGCGGAAATTATATAACGATTATCTATGGATAATCTTGCATAATTTTTAAAATCAGTCAAACAAGGAAGAAGTTGCGGTTTTTGATTTATGCATACGGTAAAGAGAAAGGGACCCATGCCGCCCCCCTGTTTTGCATTTCGGGTGTGTACTGGGGGGCAAGGAGAAGCATTCTTTTTCGGGAGGTTCAGGCTCAAGTAGGATTGTGGAATCTCTGCCCGGCGGCGTTGTTGAGGATAGTGTCAAGTGCATCGTCTTTGTATTTATCCTTTACCTGCTCGTGCTTGCGAAGCACAATATCCTTTGTTGGGATGAGGACGCAGTCGAATCGGCGGAGTACCGTCAGGGGCAGCATGACACGCTCGTATTGCGGCGGCCGGTAAGGACCACGGAGCAGGTCTGCTATCTGCCAGATCAAGTTTGCATGTTCGTGGTGGTTGGATATGGGGCAGCTCGCAGTTTGGGTTTTAGATGGAAGTGGCTATCGTTTTTCCTCATTTTTTTACTCTTGACAGTTAAAAAACGAACAAAACTTTACCGTTGGCAATATACATTTTGCCAATGGAAAAAACCACTATAAAAAATCATATTATTCTGATGATTATGGTATTTTGCCTTTCAATCCTTTCCTATCATGAGACGACAATCGAGATTTCTATGAGGTTCATCTGGCCCTACTTTGGAGGCACTGAACCTCTCCGGCTCGATTAGCCTCCATTGCCGGAATCACACTTATAAGGTGTTGTTGACCAGGCAAAACTTGTAATGCAAGAAATAAAGGGCAACGGAATTCTCTGTTGACTTTGCCAGCCCTAAAAGATAATCATTCGCCGAAAGGCAAGTTCCAAAATCCGGAAAGGTTTATTCATGGCCTGAAAGCTATAAAAAGGGGGTAGCTAATATTTTTTGGGGGTGTTTTTTGGGGTATGTTAGAAACTACGCTATAATTAAACGTAATGATTATATGCTGTTAATAAAGTAGTTAGACTCCTGCTCCCGGAGAGATGGCTGAGTGGCCGAAAGCGATCGCCTGCTAAGCGATTGTACGCCGATAAAAGGTGTACCGGGGGTTCGAATCCCCCTCTCTCCGCCAGATAGTCTAAGTTATTGATATATAACGATAATTTAGCAAGAAAGCCCCGCCGTTGGCGGGGTTTTTTCTTCATTGAATTCTCAGTAGTCCGGGTTTGGCAAAATTTATCGCAATATCTTTCACTATTCTCAGTCGTGAAATAATTTGGGCCACCTTTCTCAGAAAAGTAGGTTTATTCCAAGAAAACTTCGTTTTTCTGATGGGGTTACTGACTCGATTGGGCAATTAGACTTCTGGAAAGCCAAGCAACTTTCGTTGTTCATTCCAATCTATTGGGAGTGGAATGGATTTCTTGAGTGATTCCAGAGTCAGACCAGGCGGCTGAGTTCCATTAAGGATGGCTCTGACAATGTCCGGCGCGAGAAAAACTCTGTGAATTATCTTTCTGACATAAGAATTAGTGACACCTTCAGTTACTGCAATATCTTTGATGCTCTTCGCCTGGCCTGAGGTGAGTCGTTCGAACCAGTCATGGGCTTTGGCAATTTGCCGGATCAGCCTATCATCAGGTGCTTGTCGGATGGTGTGAGGACCTGTAATCAGCAAGCGAACAGCCAGACCACACCTTCTCACTTGAACCGGTACTCTCAATATGACAGTTGCTTCTGAGCTTCTATTTTCTTCATGTTCTTGATTTTGAAGAATGGTTAAATCAATCTCAATCTGTAAATATTCAGGATGGACGATGACTTGTTGAATCAATTGGCGAATCAGCTGATATCGTTCAGGAGTTTCTTGTCTTATTTCGCTACAGAGGTGTTTTGATTGACTTTGGATAGCTTGAATATTTTCAGGCGATGTGTGGACAGCATCCAGGATGGTGTCAGTGTCGCTGAGCCAATTGCAAAGTGAATGAATCACCATACTCTCAAGCTCATGAGCTGGCAGGCGAAGGCCATGAGGGGCTTTATCCCGGCAATCCGTAAGTAGGGGTTCAGATACGTAGTATCGGTAACGCTTCGATTGCTTCTGGCTGTGTGAGGGAATAAGCCGATGGCCTTGGGGATCAAATAAAAGCCCGGTTAATAAGCTGGCAGATGGAACAGCCCTCTTTGCTTTATAGCCTTGTTTGTTCTCTGCCATCTTTGCCTGTACGACATTCCAAAGGTCTTGGGGAATGATGGCAGGATGCTGACCTGGATATGTCTTATCTTTATGTACCATCCGACCAATATAGACAGGGTTGGAAAGGATTATGTAGAGATGTCCCTTGCTAAAATTTTTACCTCCGTAAGACTTTCCTGATTTTCGAATACGTTCCGGTGTGCGAATACCGCCAGTATCCAGTTCTTCCTTTAGTTGCCGGACATTGCCAAGCGCTAAGTATCGTTTGTAAATATGTAGGATGAGATTGGCGTTTTTCTCATCGATTACCA
>JBEKJA010000062.1:0-10722 GCA_050011475.1 Syntrophales bacterium | reverse complement strand
GACTACGTAACGGAAGAAGAGAAGAACATACTATTAATGACTGCGGAATTTATGATTTATTCCTCTTTTTATGAAGGATTCGGATTACCCGTACTGGAGGCCTTAAGCATGGGGTGTCCTGTTCTCGCATCAATGAGTTCGAGCATCCCCGAAGTCGGCGATGACGTAGTCTATTACTTTGATCCTTGCAACTTGCAAAGTTTTGAGGATGCCTTTCATCAACTCTCCAATGATTCAAGATTCTTTAGGGAGAAGATTGTGACCAATTCCCTAAAACAGTCTAAGAAGTTTAGTTGGGAGAAGTTTTTCCAAAAAATGATGCAGAGGATACAAGATGATGTCAGAAATGCCCAGCCCGTCAAAGTGGAGACGACGAGTATATTCCAAAATATGACTCGTAACATTCAAATATTGTTAATTAAATTAGATCACAGGGGTGATTTTGTTCTCTCAATTCCAGCGATTATGAAATTGATGGAAAAATTTAAAAATGCTGACATTGACATTATTGTGGGGGACTGGAACGTCCCACTAGCAAAAAAGCTCGATGTTTTTAGAAATATTTATATATATAATTTTTATACTTCAAAATCCGCTCTCTTGCCCGAAGAAAAAATAGGGGAAGAAAAAAAAATGCTGGAAAGTTTGCCGCATTACGACATTGCCATAGACTTAAGAAGACCTTATGAAACGAGGTCTTTGTTGGCCAAAGCGCCTGCAAGCCTGAAAGTTGGGTATAAAAGTTTTTCAGACTGTGATAAAGAGATAGATATATGTCTGGACGCTGAGATGGACGAGAAGGGTAAGATGATTAAAAACAACAGGCTACCCGTTTCTTTGCAACTTCTAAAATTAGTAGATTCCATTCCTTTAGACGTAGTCAACTTACCAAAATTTATTGAATATAAACCCATAGGGAAGCAAATTGCCATCTTCCCGGGGGCGGGTGTGAATTCGAGGGAGTGGCCCCTCGAATATTACACCCAAATTACGAGAGGGATTCTTCAAAAGGGTTGGGCTGATAAGGTGAATGTTTATCTGTCGAGCTTTGAAAAAGGACTCGCGAAGCCCTTCACAAATATCCAAGATGTCAACATTTTTATCGGATTGGAATTTGACGAAATGTTAGAATCTTTAGTCACGAATCGTCTTGTAATCACCAATAATTCTTTCGCCCCCCATATCTGTTCCTATCTTGGCATTCCATCAATCGCCATTTACAGCGGCGTTGAGACAATCTGGGAATGGGGGCCTCCGTTCGGCTCTGCCACAATCATTTATACTGATGTCCCGTGTTTGCCCTGTCACGATTTGGCCCAAAATTGCCCTGATGACCTTATTTGTTTAAAACAAATTACACCAGAGTATGTATTAAAAATTATAGAAAAACGATTGAGCGAGAAGATTCATATTTATCAAGCGACATCTTATATCTATGGCAATGGGATTACAAATTTTCGTGATACAAAATTCGAATAGATGAACTTTTATGGGTGGTGAAACGTCAATCTGCAGAGATGAGCCAATTCCTAATATTAGAATCACTCATGGAAATCCTCTCTCATGTAATTATTCTTTTGAAAATGTGATAAAGAAAATCGGACCAACCCCAACAACAAAAAAAGAATTGTTCAAATATGAGCAATGAAGACTTTATCAAAAATGTATATAGAAATATATTGCAACGGGAACCGGATGGCGAAGGCTTTACCTTTTATTTATTACAGTTAAAAAGTGGGGAATTAAGTAAGAAAGAAATTATACAGATATTTCAAAACTCAGAAGAATACAAAAATATACTCATCATGGATCAAAAAACGAAAAGTACAGCTTCATCTCTAAATCCCATTCAAAGGATAAAAAAAATATTAAAACCATTGTATCAAAAGCCCCGATTTTATCAATTAGGCTCATTAACGGGAGAAACTCCAAAAACTTCGTCCGGTAAACCTGATATGATCGACCCGAAGAAGCTGATGGAAGAACTAACCATTGAGGATCTTTGTAATACTGCTGAATTATACTATAGAAACATCTCCGATCCGACACCCCAAATGGCAAAACCATTCTCATCCATTCTCGAAGCTCCTGATATGCTTTGCAAAATTGGTTTGTTACTATCAGGCCTTAAATTGGGGAAATCAATGGTGGTTCTGGATTTTGGTGCTGGTACCTGTTGGTTATCAAGATTTCTAAATCAACTGTGCTGCCCTACCATATCTGTGGATGTCTCAATCACAGCTTTGCAAATAGGACAAAATCTTTTTAAGAATTATCCCATAGTCGGTGAATTCATACAGCCGCCTCAGTTTATTCATTTTAATGGTCATCAAATTGAAGTAGAAGACGAATCGATTGATAGGATTGTTTGTTTTGATACATTTCATCACATCCCCAACCAGAGTGAAATCCTTCGTGAATTTTTCAGAGTGCTTAAACCGGGTGGGATTGTTGGCTTTAGTGAACCCGGCCCACATCATTCTCAATCACCTCAGTCTCAATATGAAATGAGGAATTATCATGTATTAGAAAACGACATCATACTCGGTGAGATCAAGAACGAAGCTGAGGGAATTGGATTCACGGATTTATATGTTAAACTGGTTGGACATCCTGATTTGGATTTAGAATACAATGATTACAGGGAAATCATTTCTCATAAAAGTCTTCCCCCAAAAGTACAAAATCATTTATTTATTTCATTAGAGAATTCTGCGGTCTTTTTTTTGACAAAAGGCAAGTTTATTCAAGATAGTAGGAACCATCTGGGTTTGAAACATAGCATCGAGATACCAACAACAAATTACCAAGCAGAATTGAATGAGTCAATACATTTTGAATTAACTATTTCTAATACAGGTAGTTCGAAATGGTTGCACAAGAACACAAACGATATTGGGGTGGTTATGTTGGGAGTCCATTTATACAGCGAAAACCATGAGTTAATAAATTTAGATTTTTTTAGAGATCGCTTTGAGCAAGATATGAATCCCGGTCAAATAATTGAAAAAACAATCTCATTAACTTTTGATAAGCCCGGCAAATACTTTTTAGCTTTTGATTTGGTATCGGAGAAAGTATGTTGGTTTGAAAATATTGGGTCAGAACCAAAATTCATCAAGGTTACTGTGGAGAAATGACCTTAAAAGATTGCGATAGGTTACAAGGAGAAGATTGATGATGATCTGTCGATTGGGTTAAAGCTTCTGGGAAAAGGGATACTCAAATAAAAACTGGGTTAACATCAAATGGCTACCCCCTTTTCTGAAAATTCCTCGGGAAGCGCAACCCAGAAACCCAGAATCCAGACCGGCTCTCTATACCGCACCTTTCAACACCTGAACAATACTCTTGTTCGGTGGGCATCCCGGAAATACAAAAGATTAAGGGGGCGTAATCGGGGGATATTGTCAAATGTTATGTACGGGATGATATTTCGGCGCATCCCTAACCTCCGAAACTATGCAGCATCTTCCATCGTCATCTCGCCATTTATAAACTTGATTCCTTATATTACTTTGCAGATCAACTGATGTACCTTATTGAAATCGACGCATTACGACGCTTCTCGCAACAACCAGTCTGGCGTTCCTTACCATCGCTGTAAAATCTGAAACTGCCCATATTATCGATTCTAAGCGTGGACTCTACTTCGGGATAGCATTGTCTTCCGACAGGATTTTTGTCGCGGCCCGTAATAACATCGATGCCTTTGACTATCTCAATCAACGCAAGAATGAAGATGGTGTTATCTTGGTGTACACCTACGACTTACGTTTGACCGAGGTACTGCAATATCCATTCGCTCTGCGCGACATGCATCAGATTGTCTACTTTGATAACAAGCTCTGGGTGACCTGCTCCTACGAAAACATGGTCACTGTATATAATTTTTCAGAGTGGACACGATGGTATCCTGCAGAAAACAAGGAGCACCGAGGCAGTGACATCAACCATTTCAATTCTCTCTGGGCAGATGAGAGTTCCTTGTATGTCGTGACACACAACAATGGTCCTAGTGAGGTTTGGCGATTTTCAATCCTGCTCTAGCGCTAGAGGAGCGCTTTCCTCTTGAGATCCAGAGCCATAACGTCTGGGAAAAGGGTAGCGATCTTTTTGTCTGCAACTCAAAAGTGGGTACAATTGAATCTCTTAATGGCTTTCAGGCATGCCTCGATGGTTTTACCCGCGGAGTCGTAGTCTCAGATGATGTCTGCTACGTCGGGATATCGTCGATAGCCCCGCGGGGAAGACGTCATTTGGGTTCAGTCAAGGGTTATGTGAATATCAGCTCCTCGTTGTGGAAGTTTCTCGCGACCCTTGAACTCACGGGATTCGGTTAGGTGCTTGACCTGCGTCTGCCCAGCGTAGTGGATCTATGCAGTACCGAAATGGGTCTACCGGTCTCCCTCCCCGACAATTTGCCCACCGTAGTTCTCCATCGCATTATCGATCAAGAAGAGCTTTATGCATCCGTGAACGCTTGTTGTCTATATTCCCTGGGCACTGAGCTTCCCTTTACAAAAGGTGGACAGGGCTTCATGCATTTGGATGAAGCATGGTCTCATCAAGAGGATTGGGGTATATGGAGCATTGGCCCTCGCGCAAACATCCGCTTTCAAGCAACGTCGAAACGGCATAGCGATTTCTTGCTTACGATATCGTTTCACGTATTTATTCCTCCGCAGCACGGGTACACCGACGTCTCCTTGCTGGTGAACGGCACTCCTCTCGAGCAGTGGTGGTTTTTCTCCTTTTATTCGTGTATGCAAAAGCAGGTCATCGTCCCCGATGAGGTGGTGACCATCTACGAGCACACAATCGTGACCTTTGTCATCGATGAACCTATATCTCAACATGCAGCTGGGCTGTCGCTCGATGACCGCGAACTATAGATCGGTATAGTTTCAATGCACGTCGAAGCCCGTTAGTCATACCAGATATCCAGATCTATGACGACTATTTCTCCAGGTATTAGGGTTTCTGGCGGTCTTACCTATAGAAGGTCATTTACAGGTATCCTGATTGTGGCGACCCGCATTACGGCTTTGCTCGTGTGAAATGTAAAAATTGCTGTCATGAATACTTGCTGTCCTTCCCTTGCAAGTGTCGCTGTTTTCGAACGTTATGATATCTTATTACAGGGGCAACTCAATATATAAAATGGTGATCTATGTTTTCAGGAAATACAGGCTTTAGATGGATTGTTGGCATTGCGCCTGAGGATCCTTGCCGGCTTTGTTCTGTTCCAGAGTCTTTGCCTCTTCGTCATTATGCTCGCGTATGTGAACGCACGGATCGGCCTCTACGGATGGCACGATGTACTGGTGGGCGACTACAGGGCGGACCTTTCGTATTTCCTCTTCGCCTTTCCTTTTCTTTAGCATCGCACTCTTACGATTGCTGGGTCCAAAGATTGCGGTCAGTGACCGGGCAATGCTTGGCAATGACATTAACAAGTTTATTTGATGTGGCTAACCATTAAAACACTTTAGCCTCTTTAAAGCTGAAATGAATTGAGGTCTTGAAATATAAGAAAAAGGAGAGGTGCTACAACTTTCAAAACACTTTTAAATGTTACAGTTCAAGTGGTAATCGATCACTTCGATACCGTATCGAAAGCTGAGGATAAGTAGTAAGAGCAACCATTTAGTTGACTCTGGTGAGGGCATGTTTTTGCAGAGCTGAGTGGTAGTTCCTGGCGTCCAGAAAACATTAGGCTTGACGATGATACAGGATTTCGACCCGTAATCATCAATCCACGATTTTATAGTCTTTCTAATTGTCAAGCCATAATCACAGAATACTCTTAAAAGTCCTAACGGGCCCCAAAGTGGAAGTGACAACAGGTAAACAAGATTTTGTAATCTCGCTTTCTTACTAATTTTCGGACAATTTAATAGTTTTAATTGCCAATGCTAGTTCACGCGTATCTGTGTTTATACCTAAATCTATCGGGCGAGCAGCGTCAGGTAATTCAAAACCAACATTTAAGAAATACCCCTTTATGTAATCTTTCGGAATCTTAATATTATATTCACCGGCGTCGGTAATAATCCATTCTACCACTTTTCTGCCATTGACGTTAATAATTACTCTCTGATTTTCCAATTTGCCGGGAACCACTAATGGCGTATAAATTGATAGGTTCATAATAATATCAGACTTTGGTGGACCGATTGGTATTAGCAACGTTGCGCTTTTCCCGTCTGTCCAAGTGAATCCTTCTTCAGGACCGCTCCATCCTCCTTTTTGATACTTCTCAGCATTTCCTCCCTTTCCAAAAGTTATGTTATAACCGGGATTAGTGCTACATGCTAAAATGATCTGGAGCATAAGAATGCATAAAAAAACTAATTTTAAAATGTTGAAATTTGTATGTAGCGTTCCACATTGAAAACCATATTTTATTTTCTTCGACACATCTATTCCCCCTCTCAGATTTTTTATGTCACAAATTAATAGCCCATTTACCAATAATTTGCATTTAGGCTATGGAGATCCTTAAATAGGATAATTCAACTTATTGTAAGCGATAGTGTTTATTGAGGTTATGGTCAAGCAAAAGTTATATATTTCTTAAGGGGGCATTTATTTTTAAGGTAATTATAAACGATCTGGCACCAAATTTACGATCAATTGAGCCAGGGAATTAAAAATGGGTTTACTTTTGTTATTATATCGGAACTCCATTTCTTTCAGATAAAGAGGAAACTTTTCTTTGGAGACCCCATGGTACTTAATGAGTCTTTCTTTAGCATAACTCCAGAATCCTTCAACACCATTACAGTTGATCCACCGGCCGGAGAAGTCGTGAAATGTATATCTACGGCGTTTAAATCGGAATCTTTTACCGACGATTCGGTAGATTTTATAGCTCCTGCATCTTATGCAGAAATGACGGTAGTTTTTCCAACATAACTTTTTGAATAAAAGTCGGGCTGTATTTTCAGTCCTGACAAGGGTTTCAAATGATTTTAAATCCATGACACTGCCTTAACATGGTGTCAAATCTTTTACTTACAATTACCATTTTTAATATTACATCAATTAACAACCCCATATTCTCTTGAGACTGTCAAATGATAGCAACCAGTAAGCTTCTTTTTTCTTATTAGTTTGTCCGCGCATTTTGTTGGAAAACTAAAGGGTTTGTTCCTTTGATGAAGAAATAAACCCGAGAAACTGGGGGAAGGAAATTGAGATCATAGTACATGTCTTTGGATTAGTTTACTGTCAGATACGTCCGAATCCCTATGACAGCAAATATTCGGTGCGGTGCCCAATCTCAAGTAGCCCGTCATAGAGGCGCTGGACTCCACCCAACTCACTGGTAGAATGCCCAACTGTCAGGACAGCGACCCGTAGTTGTCCATACTGCGCAGGATGTTATAAGGACCGTTGCGCCATCATTGTTGTTTTCTTCCTTTTTGGGCTGTTGCCAGTTCTGCACGTATACGAGACAGAAGTTCATCGATCGTTATTGTTCCCAGTGGGCTAAGGGGCGTGGCCATCCCGTCCCAGCTATCCGTTTGCATCTGCTCGAGATTGAGCGCCGTCAGAGTGTCATGCTGTCTGTAGAGTCGAAGATAGATTGCGCTCAAGGGGGTATAAACGCCAAATTTTCTTGCGAAATATACACAAAAACGGCGCAGAGTAAGATGCGCGTTAACGAATCGAATGCATCGCCGGAGGACAAACTTCGCGATTTTCTTCACCAGCACATTCAGATGACCTACCAAGCTCTGATCTCGCAATCTCCTTGTCTGAATGCCCAGCCAACGTAATGGCTTGGTGATACGCCAGGAAGAGCTCTGATAGATGGCTTGGATTTGTTGCTCGCGGGCCTCAGCGAGTTGCCAGTGGTGATGATTGGCAGCATGAACCGCGTCGAGATCAGTTTGTAACTTATCGGCACGGGCTTCGGTGGCCATAGCGCGTTGTGCCTGCCTGGCGGCATGGGCTTCGGCCTCGGAGGCACGGGCCTCGGTGGCCATAGCGTGTTGTGCCTGCCTGGCGGCATGGGCTTCGGCCTCGGTGGCACGGGCCTCACTTCTCTCGGCCCGCTCGGTCGTATCAACGAGTCTATCTTGCAATATGGTAATGCGGGCTAACGCATCGGTCATAACGCCAGCCTGGTTTTCAGCCTGTTGCTGTTTCCAATGGAGGTGGCGAGCGAACGACACCTGTGCATCAACGGCTTCTTCCATGGCGTTCATCCAGCACTGTATCGAGGCTCTTTCTGTAAGCTGGTTGTCTTTTTGCAACTCACCCATTTGCGTGAACAATTGCTGCATTAGCATGAAGCTCCATTGATCTGCTGGAGTCAACCAGAATAATAGCAACCAATTGCGATAGGGTTGTCCAAGCCGGTACGGGCTTATGGCTACCGTGCGTAAAGGGATGGGTGGGGCTATCTGCCCGGTGGTGACTTCGTAAACAAAGATCAAAAAAGCCAGAAAAATGTCATGCGGCCATACACAGTCTTTTTGATCGTTGGAGATGGCGCCGTAGTCAATTAGGTTGGCGTGGCCGTCGGGGCTGATGAGCGTGTTCCAGGCTCTCACGTCGTTATGATAAAGGCCTGCCGCTTCCAGCATCACGAGCTGCGCCAGCACATCTTGTATTACACACTTTGCATCATAAGGCTTGCCGCCACGTATAACGTCGATCAGCAACTCACCTGGCAGTAGCTCGCGTACAAGCCAAACCTCGCGTTCGTGCTTGCCTTGCAGCACTAGACGGGGAGCGTTGAACCCCGGCGGCGGGCTCAACAAAAAAGCGGTCTCGTTGTAATGCTCCTGCAAATTATACTCAGTCCGTGCGGCATTATCCAAGTAATAGAGCTTTGAGACCAATCCATCGCCAAAGTAAAAACGGCGCGTCCCTTGATGGGTGCCATGCGCCAGCACATGCGAATCAGCCTGCCAAGTCTCAAAAGCGCCCGCTTGCCCATTTAGAAACCAGTAACGGCGGCTGGCTACATACAGCGGGCGGGTAATGGCTGAAAGATGAGTACTATGCTGAGCAAGTTCGTGAACAAAAGAAAAACCTTCAAGCAATAGTCGCGGGTCTTGTGGTTGCGAAGGCCCCCAATACAGCGGCTCGCTGGCCAAGGCCAGCTCAAAAATGCCAACCGCCACCTTGCTGGCAAGTTCCGTGAGTAATTGCTGTACCGCGGCCCACCCTGTCTCATGCACGATGTGGTGGAACACGCTCAAACCCAGCACCAAATCGTAATCGTTGTGCCCAATCTGAGCGATTACATCCTCGACACGCCCCGCTTCGAAGCTGACCATGAATTCCGGATGCTCGTGGGCCAAAGCTTTGCAGACAGCAATGTTTGCCCCAAAAAAATCCAGGCCATGAACTATGGCGCCCAACTTGGCAAGACTAAGGCTGAAAAAGCCCTGTGCGCAGCCTAAATCGAGCACGCGTAACGGGCGATTCAACAGCACTTCCAGTACTTGGCAGGTTTGGACAATTGGAGCAAGACGGTCTTCACATCCGCGCGAGACGACATCAGAGAGCTCCGGGTGGCCGAGAATGGGTTGGTAGACCTCCGGAAGAGCGGCAACTAGGCCTGGGAGGGCATTGCTCATGGCCTTATTTGTCACGGCGCGCTCCTATCGTTCACGTTGAATTGGGCTTGAAGATCAACCAGCCCCCAGAACCCCATGGAGCGTTCTACAGTAAGCAATACTGAATCATAGAGTCTATCCAGTGACTCTAGCATTTCCTGCGGCCCAGTGGCAATACCATAATGACACCATATAGTGTCCGGCGTTGAGAGTTATGGGTAAGGCGAACTGAAAAACCATCAGACGTAAAATCTTTACCCGCTCGACTTCATAGTGTTCCGGCAGAAACGCCAGCAGCAGGGGTGGAATGGAGCGTTGGTGGGTGGGATCGGGATAGAAATTGGTGGTACCCACGATGATGTTTTCGGGATTGGGCGTTTCGAGGATTAGCAAACATCCAGGTATAAGTATGCGCAGCGTCTCGGCAACCAGCATGCTATCATCAAGATCGACGCCTTGAGCATCGAAACCTGACTCTTGCGATAGCTCCAACCAGTCACCACGCCCACAGCCTAAATCTACAGCCTTGACTTCAGCGGAAAAGCTACAAAGCGGATCTACAAAAGGCAGATACACTCGCAGGCGTGACTTGATCAGCTCAAGTGAACCGCGATGACGATCCTCAAATGCACGGTAGAAATTTGTTTTTATTTTATCAACCATAATAGCGAGAATTTCTTGTACTAAAGTCAATTAACATAACCAGAAAACCACTTACGGCACCTGAACAAATCATGCGGCAAGCGTATAAAATCCAACTCCATTCCTTTTTTATGCAAGCCAATCGTTTTTAGTGGATTCCAATTTTTATCGTAAATCTATACTCTTCCTAGGGTTGAATATAATATTATACCAGAAGCATCGTGATAAGTTTATTCTTTTTTATATCAATATCCACATTACTCACGATAATTAATGTATTCGGCTCTCTATTGTCTCGACTCTTCCTATGTCGCAATCAAAGTGCCACGCTCCAGCTTGATCATTCGATTGCATAACCGCTGGACCAATTCCGGTGAGTGTGTTGCAATTACCAGAATACTTGTTTTTTTGATGATTTTGTCAAGCCGTTGCTGTGCCTTTTCCTGAAAGTCAGCGTCGCCAACGGTCAGCCACTCGTCCATCAAAAGGATCTCGGGTT
>JBEKJA010000061.1:0-12800 GCA_050011475.1 Syntrophales bacterium | reverse complement strand
CTACTGTTACCAGTCCCACTACTGCACACCCACCTCGGGCCAGTTCGTTCTGATCGTGGACACTCCACGATGTACATGACCCTCAGTCATACGCAGCAAGTACCACTCCCTGGCAGTTTTTACTGATCTCAGAGAGAAGTTCCCGGGGTATCTCCAAAGATGGAATACCTTTGTTGTAATGCTTTACGATGATTCCAAAACGCTCTTGCAACCGTCCTGCGAGGCATTGCAAAAGAATATCAGCATTAGGTTTGTTGTTGCTGAGAAAGCCGATTGTCTTTCCTGTCAAATCTCCGAGGTACACTTGCGCAATGCCTGCCGAAGGCAGTGGGAAGGAAACGGGATTTAATACGATCGTCGTGGTCATACACTGGTTGCCCTCCTCGCTTTCACAATTAAGGGTATGGTATCTATATTACGGGTACTGGGTGCAATGCATGGCTATTTCTCTAGCAGCAGCTCATCATGAATGTCAATGCATCCCTTGACGGTCTGTGCCGCCGGGCAGAATTGCAGGTAAGAAGAAAAAGCCTCCCGGGCGTCATTGAATTTTTCCTCCGGCGCCTTCAGATGGTATTTTACCCGCATCCGGGTAATCTTCAGCACTCCGCTAACATCTTCAACATCCCCTTCCACCTCTGCGCGGTAGAGGTCTTCTGAAGTCCTGATCTTTTTGCCGGCCAGCAGCGTGGCCAGTGTCCCCATCATTCAGGCGGCAGTTGCTGCAATAATATGGTCAAGTGTTGCAGCATGCTCTTCTTCCGGCTCTATCTTATAAAAATTCTTAATGCCCCCATGAATCCCGTAATATACTGGCTCATTGAATCCTTCGATTATAGCTTTTCTAGTGGGGCCCTTCTCCCTGACAATCATGATACGCGATACGTGAACCACATTGCCCATAATCAATCTCCTTTCATTCTGTCTTTGCAACTAATGTAGTCATTGCGAGTAGGACAAAGTCCGACACGGCAATCTAGAACATCTGAAGAAACTTATTTATTCGCTTCTTTCATAATGTATCGGAATGTGCAGAAATCCTGCTCCGAGGATTCGCGATGCTTCAATATCAATTTAATGTCAGGGTTGTATCCATCGAGGATAGCGTAATCAACATACTTGCAATAGATTTTCACATATTTACCAAGCCCCCACTGGGCAGCGCTCTTATAGAATGTACAATGTGATACTTTCGCAACTAGATCACCGTCCTCAATAGATGGTTCCGCCAGGAAGTTTCTATTCGTGTCAATGTCAGTATAAATAAGCCAATTCTTAAAGGTGAGTGGTTTCCCCGCGGCTTTCACTCGCTCAGCAATTCGTTTACCCCTTTCTCTTCCAAAATTTTCAACAGCCTCCCTTAATAATTTTTCTCCATTTTCATTTCCAAGTGTCTCAAGCACCGATTTTGCTACCGTGGCAAATAATTGACCACCGATCCCGAAGCCTGGTGTCTGATATTTGTCACCCACTGTTTCTTTCTCCCGCGGGATATCCATGAGATATTCAAAATCAAACCCTACATTCTTTTCCCGATCACTATCGTTCATATGCATACCAGCCCCCATGAATTTATCTATTTTTTTACTATGACCTAATTCTGATGAGATTATAAGGAAATAATACTAAAAAAACACGATTTTTAAGAAATTGTGTGAACTCTTAAGTATATTTTCTTAAAAATACTCAATTTTTGCCGAGCTCAGTAAAACTACAATCTTTTCACTGTGGTTTCGCAGAATTAGCTTGACTGATTCAGTATTTGGATATAGTTTCCTTTAAATTTCAATAAGATATTTATAGAGACGGTTCGCCCTTTTTCTAACAAACGCTGAGAGGGAATGATGGACTGATTTCACTATAACCCCGTTCCTCATATGGAGAGCGGGGTTTTATTTTGAAACGAAGGGCTTTCGAGGAATCGTTTCGCAGTAATAGCACCTAACAGACAATGCACCTGACCACTAATATTCTTAGATCGTGCCTCGCTTCAGATTCCGCTGGTACGTTTGAAGCGTTAGCATGCAAGGACAGGCAATATATGAGCATTACACTCAAGACTCACAAGATGCTATGGGGTCGTTCTGGCAATCGTTGTGCTATGCCAGAATGCCGAAAAGAGCTAGTCATAGATGCCACCGAAACAGATGATGAATCACTAATTGGAGAAGAATGCCATATCGTCGCTGAAAGTTATGATGGACCGAGGGGAAACCCTAACTTTGCAGAAGACAAGCTCAATAAGTATGACAATCTCATCCTGCTGTGCAGAGTACATCACAAAATTATCGACGATCAGGTGAATGCATACTCTGTTGAGTACCTGAAAGAAATAAAGGTTTCGCATGAAAAATGGATCCGTGAGTCATTGGCAACTTATGACCCGCATAAACAACGCGATGATGAAATTTACGCAACTTACATAGATGCTTGGTTGAAGTTAGCACACATCGAAAATTGGAAGGCATGGACATCCCATATCCTCGGCGGAGATCATCCCACTTTGTGGGTCGATGTAGATGACAGTCTATCATCTCTCCGAGAATGGATTTTCTCAAGGGTTTGGCCGAAACGATATCCAAAGCTTGAAGACGCATTTGAAAACTTCAGACGCGTCTTGCAAGACTTCCAAAATACTTTTCACAGATACTCAGAAAAGACTAATGACACATATTGGACAAGAACATTCTACCAGATATCTGAGTGGGACGAAGAAAGATATGAATCACTCTCGAGAGAGTACATCTTCCATGTCAAGCTTGTCGAAGACCTTGCAGTGGAACTGACTCGAGCTGCTAATTACATTTGTGACAAGGTACGCCAATTCATAGATCAAAGTTTTCGTATTAAGGAGGGCATACTCTTGGTTGAGTCTGGCCCATACATAGAAATACCGTGGCGAATACATCGTGCCGAATACAAAGGGGTAGAAAGGATTCGAATCCCATATCCTGGACTCGAAGAATTTAAGAAAATTCGTAAAGAAAGAAATTTTTGCTTTGGAATTGGCATCAATACAAAGGATCCCGAATTTCTGGAATGGTATAATCGTCTTAATTGATTACTTAAGATATAAGGCTATTAACCAGGCTAATGATACGAAAATGCAACCACGGCAGGCCTATTTCTTAGTGTTTTCTGAAGCATCTTGGCAGTGTGCCTGCGTCCCGGTGATGACGGACGTTTGACACCAAGAATACCAATATCGTGAGGTTGTTCTTAAACACACCATAATGATTGAGGATAAAATAATGAATGACCCTCGTGGATCAATTTGGAGGATATGGGACTTACACGTTCACACTCCGTGTTCCCCACTAAACAATCACTTTCCTGAAAACTTCGACAAGTACGTGGCGGCACTCTTGCAGCGCGCTGCAGATAATCAGATTGCAGTAATAGGAATAACGGACTATTTTTCTGCTGAGGGGTATAGGAAACTCAGAGAAATTCTAGACCACGATTCCCGCCTTGCGGAGTTGTGTAACGAGAAAACCGTCGAGGTCATCCGCCATGTTCTGTTTATCCCCAACATCGAATTGCGGACCAACATTATTGTGCGTAGTCCCGATGGTCATGATAGACGAGTCAACTTCCACGTCCTCTTTTCCAATGAGATAACCCCCGAACAGATTGAGGAGGACTTCCTCCGCGAAGTGAGGTTCACTGCGGAAAGCACTCCAGGTGGCACCGACGAGGAGTGGCCTCTTACTATTAGGAACCTGGAGGCTTTAGGGCAACGTCTCAAAGCTCAGCACACGCGTTTCGCCGGGATGTTAGACATTGCAGTAGGCATGATGAATGCTGTAGTTGATCATGGTCAAGTAAGTGAGATACTGGAACGGAAGCGATCGATCTTTGGCAATCGCTACCTGCTGGCGGTTCCTCCAGACGAAGATTTGTCAGAGTGTAGTTGGGACGGGCAAGGGCACCTGGCACGAAAGTTAATGATTCAGAAGTCACACTTGTTGTTTTCTGCTAATGCCGGTACTCGAAACTTCGCATTGGGTCTGCGGCATCCCTCAGTCGAGGAGTTCATCGCTGAATTCAAGAGCCTTAAACCATGCATTCACGGTTCCGATGCACACGATGTAGAACACCTCTTCGTTCCCGACGGTGAGCGATACACATGGATCAAGGCGGATCCAACCTTTGCAGGCCTCAAGCGCATATTGCGAGAGCCAGACTCAAGGGTGTTCATCGGACCAGAACCACCGGTCTTGAACCGTCAGCGCACAAATACAACCCGGTACTTTGACCTCATCTCATTCGTAAAGGAACCTGAATCAACGCTCGACGAACATTGGTTTTCCGGTGATGTGCCGTTGAATGCGGGATTCATTGCCGTCATCGGCAACAAGGGTAGTGGCAAGAGCGCGTTGGCTGACACTCTCGGGCTGGTTGGTAACTCTCCTCGGGAACCACACTTCTCATTTCTCCACATCGATAAGTTCCGCCGTCCCCGCGAACGCAAAGCAGACAATTTCCATGCATTTGTTCACTGGCTGTCCGGTGACGTGGATACATGCCGTTTGTCGGACAACGTCGATCCAACATCCGTCGAGACAATCAAATACATCCCTCAAAACTACCTCGAAGCTATCTGTAATGAGGTCGCAGGAGGCGAGGGCAGCGAGTTTGATAAGGAACTGAAAAGTGTCATCTTCTCCCATGTCCCAGATGACCAGCGCTTGGGGTGTGATTCATTTGATCAACTTATGGAATTCCGTACCAACGAGACTCATGAACACATCAAGTTACTGCAACGAAAGCTACACGACCTGAATGAACGTATCGTCACGCTGAGTGGACAACTGACTGAAGAACACAGACAAAGCCTTGAACAACAACTACGACACAAGCAGGCTGAACTCGTGGCCCATGGGAAAGCCAAGCCGGATGAAATCCGGCAGCCAGATAAAGATCCTGCAATCGAAAATCAGAATACGAAGCTTGCAGCCGCGATCGAACAGGTCCGCGCCAATATGGAGAAAGTAGAGGCAGAAATTGCTGAAATCACAACGAAGAACAAGTGGGCTCTACGACGCAAGGCATTGGCTGAGAAACTAAAGGCAAAACTCGAAAATCTACAGAGAGTATTTGATGACTTCGTAACAAATTGTTCTGAGTGCGAGGAACTGGGTATTGATCTGAAGGATATTGTCACATTCGAGATACATGTCGCCAAGGTTGATCAAATCATTACAGACGCTCAGTTGGAAAGTGAGGAATTTTCTCGGAAACTTCTCGAAGACATAGAGGAAACACCTGCTCATATAAGGAAGCATTTATTGATAAAGGTCGGCGAACTGCGTTGCACTATGGATGTTCCAAATCAACGATATCAACAGTACCTCGAAGACACAATGAAGTGGGACGCACGTCGGAAAGAGATTGAAGGCGGAGTTGATATTCCCGAAACCCTAGAGTATTTCAAGGTACAAATTGCAGAACTGGAGAGGCTACCTGGAGACCTTGACACACTCAAGAGTGACCGCGCTGAAATAGTTAAAGCCATCTATCAAGAAATCGCCGCTCTGGCTGAAATTTATGCCTCGCTTTACAGCCCCATAGAGAAAGCGATAGCTGGAGATCCGCTAAAAGATCAAGGGCTTCAGATAGGATTCAAGGTAACGATCGTGCCAGAAAACTTCGATGAGAGGCTGTTCCGTCTTATTCACCAAGGTAGGCGGGGCACATTCTGCGGTGTGGAAGAGGGACAGAAAAAATTGCGTAAGATGTTGCGGGAGGCAGATTTCTCAATGCCTCAAGGCGTCTTAGACTTTGTTGAATCCATTAACACAGCTTTGGCATTTGACCTTCGGGACGATGCGCGCCAGCCTGTACGTATTACGGACTTGATCAGAAAGGGGACCGAACCTGTAGATGTCTTCAATTATGTCTTCGGCCTGGAGTATCTCTTTCCCCGCTATGCGTTGACATGGGGGGCGCGCACGCTTGACCAGCTTTCGCCAGGTGAACGAGGTGCCCTGCTTCTGGTCTTCTACCTCTTGGTCGATAAAGACACCATTCCCCTTGTTATTGATCAACCAGAAGAGAATCTCGACAACGAGTCCGTTTATCGAATGCTTGTGCCCTGCATAAAGAAGGCGAAAGAGAGACGACAAGTGATTATTGTGACACATAACCCCAATCTAGCCGTTGTATGCGACGCAGATCAGATTATTTACTGTGATATGGATAAGCCGGGCGGAAATCGAATCACCTATACTACCGGGGCAATTGAAAATCCCGTCATCAATCGCCATATCGTTGATGTTTTGGAGGGCACCCGCCCCGCATTTGATGTTCGAGATGCGAAGTACAAGCTTATTGACACCTGAATCATGGACAATGGTCGATGCATGGTAGAAACTCGAAACACTTCGAACAAGACACCACACTGGATGGCAATTCTACTGTGTTTCGTTGCCGCCAGCTAGTTATCCGTTATTCATCTCTTTCCACTATTGAAATAATCTTGAGTAATTATGGTCCGAACTCATAAACCATCCTCATGGCAAGCAGGCCCCTGGAGGTTTGATCGCCAGACCCAGGAAGAGGTGAAAAAATGTTACCCGCCTCAAGTCATGGAGGAAATTATTAAAGCAGCTCGTCTCGAAAAGATTACACCTGATTTAAAGAAACAAGCAAAATTAGCAAAAATTATTGAACGTAATATTATCAGCCTTGGTGAATGGATAATAAACTGTCGCAATTTATCTGATCGTCCTTCGCCTGCTCAACGTAAGGCAGCACTTGAAAAAATCGAAAAAGCGGTACACACCCTCAACGTATCATTGAAGAAGCTCGACAGCGATTCTTCGGACGATCTTCGAAGGACGATGTTATCAGACTCATTTAGCAACTGGGCATTGGGCACCGACCCGGAGTTAGATGCTCCTCGTCCGTTACGGGGATATGCAAAATTCCAAACCTTGGTGGATATCATCAGCAAATTAGAGCAATGGGCGGCGATAGCTCAAGAGCATACCCAAGAACCTAAAGATGGAGATAAACACGCAGATATAAAACGCTGGTTTGCAGAAGGGCTTATCGAAATCTGGATCCTGATCGGATATAAAAAACCCACTATTACATGGCGTTATGATTACTCAAAAACCACTGGTGCGCTAATGGAATTTGCTAACGCAGCCGCCCGTCCTCTTAAGCTAGATCCTATGGAAGCCGCCCTAAGACAGGAAATAGAACAATGGAAAAAGAAGGGGCCTAAACCACCCCGTAAAACTCCATTTTTTCGGTAGGTCTGCCCATGTTATGAATAGGCTAAAAAACCTATTCGGAGGGCGACATGACTACCAATCTGACCATCAAGTATCAGCCTGTTTCATCTTTAAAACCCAATCCCAAAAATCCCCGGAAGCATAGCGACCGGCAGATCCGACTGCTGGCAAAAAGCATTAGAACCCTTGGTTTCAATGTCCCCGTACTCATAAACCAAGAATGCGATGTGATTGCCGGCCATGGCCGTATTCTGGCGGCCCGTCTGCTGGGGATGGGAGAAGTTCCGACAATACGGCTCGATCACCTCACGGAAGCGCAGGCGAAAGCGTTCCTGATCGCGGACAACAGATTGACCGAGATCGCAGTCTGGGATGACCAATTATTGGCAGAACAGCTCAAGATACTTTCTGAGCTGGATCTGAATTTCAGTCTCGAGGCGACAGGTTTTACCATGGGTGAGATCGACCTTCGTCTCGAAGGATTATCGACTTTAGACGCAGGGAATGAAGACCTCACGGACAAACTGCCACCGCTTCCGGCGGGACCGCCGGTTACCAAGCCTGGCGATCTTTGGCTGCTTGGCGACCGTCATCGCCTCCTTTGCGGCAATGCGCTGGAGGGCGATGACTATCGGATGCTGATGAACCGTGCCGTGGCGGACATGATATTCACCGACCCGCCCTATAATGTAAAAATCGACGGCCATGTCAGCGGCCTCGGCTCCATCCGACACCGTGAATTCAGCATGGCAGCTGGAGAGATGAGCGAGACGGAATACATCGCTTTTCTCACCCGCGCCTGCTCTCTCATGGCACGATACAGTATCGACGGCAGCATCCATTTCCTATGCATCGACTGGCGCCATATGGCCGAGCTACTTGAAGCCGGACGGCTGGCCTATACAGAACTGAAAAACCTGTGCGTATGGGCCAAGGACAATGCAGGCATGGGGTCACTATATCGCAGCCAGCATGAACTGGTCTTTGTGTTCAAACATGGCCGGGCGGCACATCGTAACAACGTCGATCTGGGAAGGAATGGCCGCTACCGCACTAATGTCTGGCGTTATGGCGGTGTCAATTCTTTCTCACGGAAGACTGAGGAAGGGAACCTCATGGAGATACATCCGACCGTAAAACCGGTCGCCATGGTCGCTGATGCTATCCTTGACTGCTCGGCCCGTGGTGACATCGTGCTCGATCCCTTCCTTGGCAGCGGGACTACCCTTATGGCCGCTGAGCGTACCGGCCGTGTCTGCTACGCGTTGGAACTGGACCCGCTCTATGTCGATGCCACTATCCGCCGCTGGCAGGTCTATACCGGCGGTCAGGTACAACATGCCGCTACCGGACGTAGTTTCGATGAAATAATGACTGAAAGGGAGGTTTCCCATGCAGAATGATAATGAAAGACCTTATGAGGTCGGTTACGGCAAGCCGCCGCAGAATACCCGCTTTAAACCCGGACATTCCGGTAATCCAAAGGGGAAACCCAAAGCAGCCAAGAACCTCGCTACCATCGTGAATAATGCGATCAAAGAAAAGGTGGCGGTTAATGAAAACGGCAAGCGCAGATTGGTCAGCAAGCTGGAAATAGCGGTCAAGCAACTCGTCAATAAAGCGGCGTTCGGCGATCAAAAAGCCTTAATGCAGCTTCTGCCATTGATACAGATCATTGAGGGCCGAACCGAAACCGACGCAGCTTCAACTCCCATGCTTGCTGAGGCAGATAACCTGGTGATGGCCCATATCGTGGAAAGATACCGGCAAAGTGTCATCCAGGAGATAGCTGGTCAGCACCAACAGCCAAAAACCATAGTGACCGGTGAGGAGGAAAAATCATGACGACCCTGACACCATTTGAGTATAATACGATACTTCGTAAGGACTTAGCAAGTTTCATCGAGCGCTCCTTCTACGAGGTGAATCCCGGGAAGAAGCTAATGATGGCTCCCTATATCCATCTCATTGCTTCCAAACTCGAAGCCTGCCGTCAGGGTAAAATCAGACGGCTGATCCTTTGCGTACCGCCAAGATGCCTGAAGTCCCATTCCATATCCGTAGCATTCGTTGCCTGGCTGTTGGGGCATAATCCGGCGAAACAGATTATTTGTGCCAGTTATGCACAGCCCCTGGCCAGTAAACATGCCCTGGAGTGCCGAACGCTGATGATAAGCCCGTTTTATAGAAGATTATTCCGGACGCGCCTGTCACCCGATAAGCAAGCGGTAGATGACTTCATGACAACCAATCAGGGATTCCGGATGGCTACCTCGGTCGGTGGTGTTCTTACCGGCAGAGGGGCTGATTATATCATAATAGATGATCCCCTCAAACCCGAAGAAGCATTGTCCGAGACACAGCGCGTCAATGTAAACCGCTGGTTTGATAATACGCTGCGCAGTCGGCTGAACGACAAGGCAAATGGCTGCATTATCATCGTAATGCAGCGCCTGCATCAGGACGATCTGGTTGGTCATGTACTCGAGCAGGAGGAGTGGGATGTATTATCCCTGCCAGCTATCGCTGAACGGGACGAAGAATATCTCATTGAGTCGCCGCTGGGCAACTACCGCTATTGCCGTCGTACTGGCGAAGCACTACATCCGGAACGCGAATCTCTGGCAGATCTGGCTGTCATACACCATACCATGGGTGCCTATAACTTTTCAGCTCAGTACCAGCAAAATCCGGAGCCACAGGGCGGCGCCATGGTCAAGAAGGACTGGCTTCGCTATTATGTGCAGGAGGAACGCCCAGCCCGATTCGAGCGTATTGTGCAAAGTTGGGACACCGCCAATAAAGCTGGGGAGCTTAACGACTATAGCGTCTGTACGACCTGGGGCGAAAAAAACAAGCATTTCTATCTGCTGCATGTTTTACGGCGGCGGATGGAATATCCCGATCTCAAACGCGCGGTGAAAGAACAGGCGCAGGTTCATCATGCCAATTCTGTGGTGATTGAAGATAAAGCCTCGGGTACCCAATTGATTCAGGAACTGATCACGGAAGGGGTATCCGGCATTACCCGCTACGAGCCCCCGGCTTGCGAAAAAACCATGCGCTTCCATGGCCAGACAGCCGCGTTTGAAAACGGCCTCGTCCTGCTCCCCAATGAAGCGCATTGGCTCGCAGATTATGTGCACGAGATCACCACCTTCCCGGGCAGCAAATACGACGATCAGGTCGATTCAACGACGCAGGCGCTGGCCTGGATGAGAACACCAGTGCCAGGAATGGGAATGTATGAATGGATGCGGCAGCAGGTGGAAGCCAAGGCAGCGGAGAAAATAGCGGAGCAGCCACAAAACAGGCCACCCGTAGTGACCTTTGCCGGTCCTAAACCAAGTTGTCTGAGATGAGGTTGAGCGCTAGAAACTGCCAAGCTCATATCCGATATCTACTAAGACTTATTGATAACTTCAGTTCTTCCTGCCAGCTTTATGAAAGCGTGCCATCTTCAGAGTCAATTAAACGAATTCTCCTACAAAGTCTCAGTAATGAATCTTTGTAACAATTGTTGATTACTGGACGAAAGAGAGTAACAGACACAGATCAGGAGCGCGGTAAGGCGCCCATCCGCAACTCGTTACGCCTATTTTATGGTGCACTTGCTTGTAGAACACAAGACGCTTCTCTTCCTGATCGCCACCCTGACGATCAGTGGCCTTCGGCCAGTTGCTATTTGACGCGACGATCAGTTTCCGCTTGGGGTCGATGAAGATGCCCTGACCGAAAATCCCCCTCGCTGCATAGCTGCCGTCATTCATGGACCACCATTGGTAGCCATAGCCATATCCGGCCTCATCGGTATCGGCATGCTTCGTCGTTGCTGCAGCGATCCACCCGTCTGGCAACACCGACTTTCCTTCTGCAATACCACCGCCTAGTATGAACAGACCAAACCGGGCAAAGTCGCGGGTTGATGCCTGCAGGCAACAGCCGCTGATTTCATGGCCGGTGGACCCCAATAGCCAACTCGCATCCTGCTCCATGCCAAAAGGTCGCCAGACCTTCTCCGACAGATATTCGGACAAGTTCTTCTTGGTCGCCGAACTGACCAATACCCCGATCAAATTGGTCTCGCCGGTCTTGTAAACCCATTTCGTGCCCGGAGGCGCTTCGCGCTTCAATTTGCGCATATAGCTTACAGTCACATCGATGCCAGGCTCGGCCTTGTGCTCCATGAACAAAGCGACGTCAGATTTGGGGTCAGCATAATCCTCATTCCACTTCACGCCCGATGTCATTGTCAGCAATTGCTTGATCGTGACATCATCATAGACCGACCCTTTGAGGTCGGGAATGTAATCCGACACCTTGTCGTCGATGCTCTTGATATAGCCGTCCTTGATTGCCGCACCGACCAATGTCGAGGTGAATGATTTTGCAACCGAGAAGCTGGTCCAGCGTCCATCGCCACTGAAGTCTAGTCCATATTTTTCCAGACGGATTTTGCGATCTTGAATGATCACCAATCCGGCGGTGCGCTGGTCTTTCATATAGGCATCGACATCGATACCAACATCAAGTGGCGCTCCCTTCGGCAAGGGATAGACGTCTTTACCAGCAGAAATAATCCGGGATTTGGCAAGGAAAGGAATCCGGTCCATTGCGCGAAAAGTAGCATCGCGCTGTGATATTGACCAAAAAAGGACATCCCTGTCGGTCGGCATGTTGAAGACCAGCCTGCGCATATCCTTGTCAGCCGTCGCCCAGAATATACCACCTGAAGCCGCCAGCACTACCAATATCCCAATGATCCATTTCCTCATGACGCCCCTCCCCTATATTCTTTTCAGCTTTCGACCAAAGTCACCTTCACAACGTTGATTTCACCACCGCTAAAGCCACCTTCGCTATACATCAGATAATAGCACCAAAAGTCTATGAATATCTGATCGAAGCCGGTCGGCAGTTGTCCACCCTCTATTGCCGTATCGAAGCACTTGCGCCAGCGTCGCAATGTTTCGGCATAATGCTGACCAAAATTCTGCTGATCTCACTATGACATACCGCGTCCCGGCAAGCGCCGGGGATTGGTTATTCATTGATAAGAACTTCATTTTTGATAGGTGAAGTGTAAGAAACGCGGTCTTATGTGTCAAGAAAATCTTGGCCACAAAACATAAGTTCGATGCCGATATTTATCGTTGGGTACAAATGTTGTTTATTACGGATTGAAATCTTGTATATTTATTGAGATTGGCGATTTGTTTGTTACAGGAAGAAACTAATTCGTCAAAATCAATTTTTTGTATATGTAACTACTGATATTTCATCCATCCTACGATGTTTTAAGCCAGAAACACAATTTATGTCAGCAGTCCAGCTTCCATTGCCTCGCGCTCAAGTTGATCGCGAAAGTCCGGGTGAGCTATTGAAAGCATCTCTCTGACACGCTTTGGAACGCTTTTCAGCCAGAGATCAGCTACTCCCCACTCAGTGACGATATAGCGCACATCAGAACGGGGTGTTGTTATAATTGTTCCCGGTCTGAAACTCGAAACTATCTTGGATATCCTGCCCGATTTCGTCTCGGTTGTAGAAGCAGTG